>CAMDRO010000063.1 GCA_945906795.1 Spirosoma fluviale | reverse complement strand
AGGGCAAGATGGGCGGTCGAATTTCCGGCTAATTTCATGTTGGTAGCCAGCATGAATCCTTGCCCTTGTGGATTTTACAATCATCCCATCAAGACTTGCACCTGTGGGTCTGAAAATGTTCGTAAATATTTAAATAAAATTTCTGGCCCTTTATTAGATCGAATCGACATGCATGTAGAAATTACACCTATATATTATGAAGAAATGACTTCAGAAAAGCCCATGGAAAATAGTGAAACGATCCGTCAAAGAGTCATAAAGGCCGTTGGCATGCAGAAAAAACGTTTTCAAGGTTCCTTGAATACCTATTCAAATGCGGCCATGTCGTCACAAATGGTCAAAGAAATTTGCCTATTAGATGTGGCATCCCAACAATTACTTAAACGCGCGATGGATAATTTAAACCTCTCCGCTAGGGCCTATGATCGGATATTAAAGTTGGCAAGAACAATCGCCGACTTAAGTCAAACGAATCAAATTGAGTTAGCACACATAGCCGAGGCTATCACCTATCGAAATTTAGATAGAGAAAATTGGGCAGGATGATGTATTTTTGAAAAAAAATAGGTCTATGCTAAAGAAAATTTTAATTCTAATTCTATTTATTCAACAAATTGCTTGGGCACAAAGCAAAACGGATAATCCTTCATTTAGGCCTTTAGAGAGTTTTGAGCAAATATTTACCAAAGCTGCTAAAGAAAAAAAGCCCGTATTTTTTGAAGCATATCTGCCTACTTGTTCCCATTGCATGGAATATGACAAAACACTACGTGATCCGAAAATCAAAGCGTATTTGTCCACTAATTTTTTAGCTTATCAATTGGATTTAAGCAAAAGAGAGAACGGCTTATTTCTCAGAAAGAATAAAATATTTGTTCCATCGACTCCTTCCTTTATTGTTTTTTCCCCAGAAGGCCAAGTGATCAATGTCGAGCCAGTCGGAGATGAAACCAATTCCGTCGATGGAATAGTGGCGCTCTTAAATAAGGCAAAAGATCTGAATCGGAATGCGATCGCAAGCCTAAAGAAATTTGATGCCGGGAATCAGGATTTTGAAAATATGTTATCAGTAGCGCTATTTGCTCGATATACGATGGATACCGTAAAAAATATGGAAGTGGTTAACAAACTCGCAAATTCAATACAGCCTGAACAGTACCTTGATAAAATGTCATTTCTTTTAATGCAGCGAGTGATGTTAGATACAGATAATAAATTATTCCAGTTTTTCATTCAAAATCTTCCCGCCTATAAACAAAAATTTGATTCCTTGGAGGTAAAACAAGCTGCGGAAAATATACTCATGTCCAGTTTATATTGCAGTCGGGCTAGGAAATATTCCACAGGTAAAATTGATCAAATAAAAAATGGACTCAGGTTATTAGGAGTACCCGAAAATCAAATTGCTACACGTTGTATTGTTTTGGAGGTGTTGATTGACCTAGGCCAACAAGATATACCGGGGGCTTCGAAAAAAATCAAAACCTATTACAACGGAAAAACTATTCCTGAGAAAGAAATGGATTTTTGGTGCACGCAACTAAAGCGAAATCAAAAAGCAGAAATGCCCTGCCCATTAAGCCCTTAAAATAAATTAAATCTATCAAATCACGTTAGCCTTTGGTATTTTACTGAAAAAAAACTAATTTTCTAAATGGTTTTTAACCCGGTTCTATCCGTCAACCTATGAAAAGAATTTTTACCTTATTTCTCTCACTTTCAGTTTTGTTAATTTCCACGAGTTCGACCCCTTTGGGTGGGGAAGAAAACCTTGAGGATGCTTTCAAACGGATTAAAGAGGAGGTGGAAAATAACTCAAAAGCCTATACCACATTGGGAGACGCATGCGCTAAAATAGGTCATCGATTAACAGGTAGTCCTCAAGGGAAAAAAGCAGAAGAGTATGTCTACAAAATGTTTAAAAAGTATGGATTTCGCGATGTAAAATATCAGGGATTTCAAGTCGAAGCGTGGGCTAGAGATACCGTGACTTTATCGGTCGCTCCTCCAAAATCAGATGACTTCCGAGAAATCCAAGTTGTTTCACTCGCCATGACACCTGTGGAAGCTAATATCCAAGGAACCATTGTGGATGTTGGCAATGGTTTAGATGCCGATTTTGAATCCAAAAAAGAATGGGTTAAAGGCAAAGTCGTTTTGGCCAACATCGGTTTATTAGATGCTGCGGCAGGGACAAAAAATTTACATCGATCCGAAAAAACAGCGCTTGCCATACAATATGGTGCCATTGGCGTCATATTTGTGAACAGCGTTAAAGGCCAAATCCTATTAACTGGAACGGCGTCCGTCACTGGGAATTTAATTTCAATTCCAGCAGTGTGTGTTTCCTATGAAAGTGGGATTGAAATCAGAAAATGGTTAATAGACCAACCCGGATTATTGGGATTAATTGAGATGCACAATGTCAGTCAACCGATCAAAGCGAGAAACGTAATTGCTACGTTGAAGGGAGAGAATCGAAAATACAAACATGAAAAAATTATTATTGGCGGCCATTTAGATTCATGGGATTTAGCTACAGGGGCCATAGACAATGGAATTGGATCATTTTCAGTCATTGACATCGCCCGAACATTCAAAGCGTTAGGATTAAAAAGCAAACGCACCATCGAATTTGTAGCCTTTATGGGTGAGGAAGGTGGATTATTGGGTTCCAAAGCCTATGTAGAACGGGCTAAAAAATCGGGAGACATCGATCAAATAGTTTATATGATCAATTTAGACATGACAAATAATGTGCATGGATTTAATGGAGGGGGGAGAAAAGAACTCATGCCATTATTGAAAGAAATTGGCGATAAGATTAAGTCGATCGACGAAAAATTCGGGAATGAACTGGCTAATTCCGCCGGTTTGCATTCAGATCATCAATCTTTTTTAATGGAAGGAATTCCGGCGAGTGCCCCGATGGGGAAATTGTCGAAAAGCGTGTTGGACTGCTATCATGCAAATTGTGATGTGTTTGAATTAGTCAATAAGAAAGAAATGGAAAACACGGTAAAATATACAGCGATGCTGCTTTATGGAATGGCTAACACGGCTAAATTTCCTGCAAAACGACTTGATTTCTATTCAACACGTGATTTTTTTATCAAGGAAAATCTCAGGAGGGAATTGGAATTAGGGAATGAGTGGCGCTGGGGCAACGATTAATGAATGACTATTGTAAATAATATAGGTTAAAATTATACGCATCTTTAAAAATATGAATAACTCGAATCCTTCCTTTTTTGATCATGATATGGAAATAGTCCCTGAATCTTCGTTTAAGTCAATCATCAAGGTTATTGGAATTGGTGGCGGCGGCTCTAATGCCGTTCGTCATATGGATAAGCTGCACATTAAAGGTGCTGATTTAATTATCTGTAATACTGATTCACAAGCCTTAGCTTCTAATCCTGTCAAAACAAAAATTAAACTTGGCAGCCAAGGATTAGGTGCGGGAACGGATCCTGAGGTAGGCCGACTAGCTGCCATTGAAAGTAAAGAAGAGCTAAATAAAGTGTTAACGGATGAAACTGAAATGGTTTTCATTACCGCTGGAATGGGTGGAGGTACAGGAACGGGGGCCGCTCCGGTTATCGCCCAATTAGCTAGGGAAAAGGGGCTTTTGACCGTCGGCATAGTAACAGCACCTTACAAGTGGGAGGGAAAAGAGAAAATAAATTACGCCTTAAAGGGAATAGAAGAACTTAAAACTTATTGTGACACGGTATTGGTGGTCATGAATGATAAATTAGCTGAAATCCATAAAGATTTAGCTTTAAAAGATGCCTTCTCAAAAGCAGACGATGTACTTGCTAAGGCCGTAAAAAGTGTAGTCGATGTGATCGCTAAACCAGGTGATGTCAATACGGACTTCATGGATGTCAAGAAAGTATTGAAAAATGCGGGACAAGCCATGATGAGCTCAGCATTAGGCCAGGGAGAAGAAAGGGCTTTAATGGCAATTTCAGATGCGTTGGAATCTCCACTTCTTAATTCGCAAGAAATAAAAGGAGCAAAAAGAATTTTAGTGACGGTCTCAACGAGTAGTAAAAGAGACTTGGTCATGAGTGAGCAAGATATCATCGTTGAATATTTACAAGCAAGAATTAGTGAGCAGGCTGATATGATTAAGTTTGGTATTTCGACGGACGAAGATTTGCAGGATGATCTTTATTTAACTGTCATTGCCGCAGGTTTTGAACATGAAAATGATGACCTAGATAAATTTCACCGAGGAAGTACTGAGGGATATAAGCAAGGAACTCAGGCATCCATTTTACAAGCGGGAGAAAAATTTGACTTTGACGACTATGGCTCTAATATTCATGCCGTTGACGTGGAAAATGAAGTCATTCGATTTGCTAAATTAGTCGATCTATATAAAAATGGCGGACCCTCAGAAAAAGATTTTGCCATTCCTGCCTACCAAAGAAATAAGGTGCCTTTGTATGATTTAAGGACGGTTCCTCAAGATCGTTGGATTGAATTAGCGCTTTATGAAGCGTAAAATTCGCTAACCTTATTAACCGTTTGGCGGATTATATCTTCGTTGGCATACATCATTTCAAATTCAGAAATACCTGGAACTCCACCCATGGAAATATGGGGTCGCCTATATTCCATTTGGGAATCTTTCATGGCCCTGGCGCTTAGGTGAATGGCGTCAACTCCGATCTGCAAAAATTCTAGGCAATTATCTGGGTGAACTCCACTGCCCGCCATGATCTCAATACGAGAATTTGACGCATCGACCATTTGGGCAATATTCAATATGCCATCAATAGCTTTATCTCGCTGGCCCGAAGTTAATATCCGAGTAAAACCAAGTGAAATCAATGCCTCCATGACGGATAAAGGATTTTTGGACACATCGATCGCTCGGTGAAATGTACAAGGTAGGCTACCCACTGCCCTACGAATTCGCTCCATCAATGCATAATCTATTTCGCCATTTGGAAGCAAAGCACCCAATACAAGGCCATGGACCCCTGATTCGATTAGGGCAATGGCTTCCGCTTCCATCGTATCTTTTTCATAGGAGTCATAGCAGAAGTCTCCCCCACGAGGCCTAAGCATGGCATGAACCTCCATATTTGTTTGAGATAATACTTGGTTTACTAAACCCGCTGACGGAGTTGTTCCGCCCTCCCATGGTGATGCACATAATTCGACCCGATTTGCACCGGCGTGATCTGCAGCTAAGCAGGAAATGAATGAATAGGTACAAACTTCTACAGATACACCCGGATTTTTTTTCATATTAATGTCTCAAATTGGCCTTATTTGGCACTTATTTTATATTTATTTAAAATTTAAAAAATAAATCTTTTATAAATATTTTTTTATTTTACTTTTGCAAACCGAAGCGAAGTAATTTCAATTCGGAATACAAAATTTAGAAATATTTTTCAATAATAAATTGTAAGCATAAATTTATTCCTATGTATTGGACACTAGAACTAGCCTCCTATTTAGAAGATGCCCCTTGGCCTGCTTCAAAAGATGAATTAATTGATTTTGCCATCCGTACAGGATCTCCGTTAGAGGTGGTTGAAAATCTGCAAGAATTAGAAGATGACGGACAACCCTTCGAAAGCATCGAAGAAATTTGGCCTGATTATCCGACTAAAGATGATTTCTTCTTTAATGAAGATGAATATTAAGAAATAGAGGCGAAAGCCTCTATTTTTATGTCCATGAGTTTCCTGCCTATTTCCAAATCACGCAAACCTATTCCCCAGCGACGGTTTAAAACATCATCCCAGCAAGTTGCCATTTCATGTTTTTTCAAATAGTCTATTTCGCCTTGCAAATAAGGGAGGCCGTCTACTAGTAAGTCCGTGCCTTGCGGTATGTGTTGACAAAACTCGATGACCTTCGGGGCCAATGAACCATAGGTTTCATATAAATGTCTACGCGTTTCTACATTCAAAACTGTCGAGTTAAGAAATAGCCCCACATCAAAATGTTCACCTCCCATAATGGGATGGTTTTTGGTTAAACAAGGCGATTTATGAACATGCAGTACTTCCGTTTCTACAATATCCAAGGTGTCCTCCGCCATGATTCGGTAGGTAGTCCACTTGCCGCCCATGATGCTAACTAATTTACTTCTTCGGTCCACTTCTACCTCATGATCTCGAACAAGTGATTTAGTGTCTGTTTGCATGGCCGTTTGAAGTTGGACTTGCAATAAAGGTCTTAGGCCCACAAAGCCAGCTTTTATATCCGATGGACTCGCTTTTTCAATCGCATATCGATTAAAATAGGTAAGTAAATAAGTCTTCTCCTCCTCTGTAATGACGGGGTTTTCAGATAATTTATCCGCATCGTCTGTCGTACCTACCAACACATATCCCCGCCATGGCAATAAAAATACAACACGTCCATCATCTGTTTTGGGGATCAATAAAGCGGTCTCACCCGGCCAAAATTTCTTTTCTAAAACGATGTGAGCGCCCCGACTAACTTTCATCCTTTCATGCAGGTTAGGATTAGCCAACTTCCTGATTTTATCGGTAAAAGGGCCCGTCGCATTGACGACAGCACGAACATGGAATTGGAATTCTTTGTTTCCTATTAAATCCCGACCATGGACTTGCTTAATTTTTAAACTTTTATGACTATATGTAAACGAACTCAATTCCGTATAATTCAAAACCGTGGCACCTAACTTTTCCGCCTCCTGTAAAATCGACAAGGCATACCGAGCGTCATTCATTTGGCCATCGTAGTACAAAATTCCGCCTACAATTTTTTTACAATTTAACGCAGGAACTTCCTTTTGAATTTCTTTTTTATTTAAGCCTCGCGAATCCTTTAAATTAGTAGAACCCGCAATTTTATCATACAACCACATACCAATCCGATAATAAGCCCGGTCAAACCAAGAATAACAGGGAGTCAATAAAGCTAAGGGATGTGCCAAATGAGGGGCATTTTGAAGCATAATTTTTCGCTCATGCAACGCTTTATAGACCATTTTAAATTGTTGCCAATCCAAATTTCGCACGGCTTGCTCCAAATAGCGAACCCCTCCATGCACTAATTTAGTTGATTTCGAGGATGTTTGTGAAGCAAAATCCCCCTTTTCCATGACAATAACTTTATATCCACGAAGCGTGGCATCTAACGCAACTCCCGCTCCCGTAGCCCCGCCACCGATCACACAAATATCATATGAATCATTTAATTTTTCGAATTGCTCTTGGCGGTTGAAAGACATCTGTAATTTTAATTTCAAATAAATAATAGGCAAATTACTAATATCAGATAAAATAAAACGCAAAAGATTCCATTAATATTGATATAAATGGAAGAGATTTTATAATTTTGCAGTCCTTTGAGTCAGCTAACAAAAATATCTGGGCTGCTTAAAATTAAAAGAGCGTTAAATTAGATTCCTGTAACAGGGTTATTATGGCAAAGAAAGAAAAAAAAGATGTAATGGAAATGATTGAAAGTCCAGAGGCACTTCAGCACGAAGTTTCTAAAATTACTGGATTTTTTGAAAAAAATAAATCGACCACTTTGGGAGCGGGTATAGTCTTAATCGCTTTAGTTGCTGGATTTTTTGGTTATCAATGGTACAAAAATTCTCAGGATGTAGAGGGAGAGAAGAAATTATTCAAAGCTGTTTACGCTTTTGAATCTGATTCATTGTCGGCAACCGCTAAAGAAATGGCCAAAATATCGGATGAATTTGGGGGTAACACACAGAATCTTTCTGACTTATATTTGGGAATTACTTTGTTGAAACAAGGGAAATATGACCAATCCATCGAAAAATTAAAGAACTTCAGTAGTGCCGATTTATTAATTCAGGCGCGCGCATATTCGTTAATTGGAGATGCCTATGCAGAAAAAAAATCCTTAGGCGAAGCCATTGATTATTACCAAAAAGCAGCTGAGTACAAACCAAACAAATTTTTTACTCCTACCTATTTGTTAAAATTAGCACTCGCTTTTGAAGCCAATAAACAAGGAAAAGAAGCCTTGGATGCCTATTCGCAAATCACGGATAAATTCCCTGAATCAGCTGAATCTGTACCTGCAAAAAAATACAAAGCGCTTTTAGAAAGCTCTATCTCTGAATAAAAAAAATATGAATGATGTTTTAAGGGATAGGAGCAAACGCTTTTATCCCTTATTATTTTAATCCCATTATTATGGCATCTGCAAACAAAAATTTAAGTGAATTTCAAACCCATGAATTACCCGAAATTCAACATAAAAAGTTTGTCATTTTAGTTTCTGAATGGAACCAGGAGGTGACTCAAGCCTTATATGTAGGAGCTTATGAAACGTTAATAAAGCATGGGGCCCAAGAAAAAAACATCATCACTCAAGCAGTCCCCGGAAGTTTTGAATTAACTTTAGGTGCTCAAAAAATGGCTCAAAAACCAGAAATAGACGCAGTCATTTGTTTAGGATGTGTGATTCAAGGAGAAACAAGGCACTTTGATTTCATTTGTCAAGCTGTTGCCCAAGGGATCACAGATGTAAGTATAAAATTTAATAAACCCGTCATTTTTGGTGTATTAACTCCAAATACACAAGAACAAGCGATGGACCGCGCGGGAGGAAAACACGGCAACAAAGGAGATGAAGCGGCAATTACCGCCATAAAAATGTTAGCTTTTTAATTATTACGATATGCAAGTTTGGAAATTTGGAGGAACTTCCGTTGGGAAGCCCGAGAGAATGAAATCGATACGCCAACTAATCACCGAGGATGGCCAACCGAAAGTTGTGGTACTTTCTGCATTATCCGGTACCACCAATGCATTGTTATCCATCACAGAGTCAGTAAATTCTAAGCATATTGCTGAAGCGGAGGCGAAGGCTACTTTTCTAAAAGAACACTATGATTCCTTTATTCGTGAATTGTATCTAACAGAAAAAGGCTTGAGCGCAGGCCAAGAAATAATCAACCGTGAGTTTGATTACATAAAAAAGCTGATTGAAACTTCGCCATATTCCAATAAAGAAGAAAAGGAAATGGTGGCTTTAGGTGAACTATTATCTACTCAAATTTTTGAAGCTTATCTTCAAGAAGTGGGGGTTGATTCCTTGCTATTACCAGCCCTTGATTTCATGGTGATCGACGATGATAATGAGCCCATCATGTGGAAAATAGAAAAAAATATTTCAGAAATATTAGCTCCTCACAAAGGAAAACAAATTTTTATCACCCAAGGATTTATTTGCAGAAACGCCTCTGGGGAAATTGATAACTTAAAGCGTGGAGGATCTGATTATACCGCTTCACTTATTGGAGGAGCTATTCAAGCTGAAGAGGTACAAATTTGGACCGACATCGATGGCATGCACAATAATGATCCTAGAATCGTTAAGAATACATTCCCAATTCGTGAATTGTCCTTTGCCGAAGCGGCGGAACTAGCTTACTTTGGAGCAAAAATTCTTCATCCAAGCACCATTACTCCGGCTAAAATGAAAGGCGTTCCCGTGCGACTGAAAAATACGATGGAGCCCAGCGCATTTGGGACTTTAATTTCTGAAAAATCAACTGACATTGAAATTAAAGCCATTGCAGCTAAAGATAATATTACGGCCATTTACATTCATTCCACACGGATGTTGAATGCCTACGGGTTTTTAAAACGTGTGTTTGAAGTGTTTGAAAAATACAAAACACCGGTAGACATGATTACAACTTCCGAAGTTTCTGTATCCGTGACCATCGATCAAACTACGCATTTAGATGCCATCATGAGCGATTTAAGGGAATTTGCCGAATTAGAAAACCCTGATAAAGACCAAGTAATTATTTGCATCGTGGGGAATTTTTGGGCAGATAAAGAAGGTATAGCCATTAAAGTATTGGATGCAATTAAAAGTATTCCAATCAGAATGATTTCTTATGGTGCATCCGAACATAATATTTCTTTACTTGTAAATGCAAAGCATAAAAATGATGCCTTAAATGCATTAAACGACGGACTTTTTTAAAAAATAAACTATGCTAACCATTCCTTTCATTCGGGCAAATTCAGAAATCACCATCCAGGGATTGACCAAAAAGCATGTGGCAAATGCATCAGAAATTGTGCATCAATTAATTGCGATGGATGACCAGCGAAAAAGTTTATTGCAACAAGCTGAATCCGCTTTGGAAATATCAAATGCAGCGGCTAAGGAGATAGGTTCACTCATGCAATCGGGCCAAAAAGAATTGGCAGAAGGCAAACGAGCAGAAACAGCTGCTTTAAAAGGTACGATCAAAGAAAAAGAAGAGGCGGCAAAGGCAGCAGAAAAACAGATGTTTGACCTATTGGTCACCCTTCCCAATCTCCCACATAGCTCAGTTCCAGAAGGAAAAACGGCCGAAGAGAACGAAATAGTGCTAACCTGGGGCTCACTACCTAGCATGCAAGCAGATGCCCAACCGCATTGGGACCTGATTAAAAAATATGACATCATTGATTTTGATTTAGGCAATAAAATTACGGGTGCGGGCTTTCCGGTCTATAAGGGCAAAGGGGCTCGATTACAAAGAGCATTGATTAATTTTTTCTTAGATGAGGCCATTAAGGTCGGTTACTATGAAATCCAACCCCCCATTTTAATCAATGAGGACTCAGGTTTTGGAACAGGCCAATTGCCCGATAAAGAAGGTCAAATGTACGTTACGAAAGAAGAAGGCCTTTTTTTAATCCCAACGGCAGAGGTACCCATCACCAATTTATACCGGGATGTCATCGTCAATGAAAAAGAATTACCCATCAAAAACGTGGGACATACGCCTTGTTTTCGTCGGGAAGCGGGATCTTGGGGTGCCCATGTGCGCGGCCTAAACCGATTGCATCAATTCGACAAAATTGAAATTGTTCAAATCCATAAGCCTGAAACTTCCTACCAAGCTTTGGAAGAAATGTCATTGCATGTCCAAGCATTGTTACAAAAACTCAATCTTCATTACCGTGTTTTACGGCTTTGTGGTGGCGACATGGGTTTTGCTTCAGCGCTAACGTATGATATGGAAGTGTGGTCAGGAGCTCAAAATCGCTGGCTTGAGGTAAGTTCGGTTTCAAACTTTGAGACTTTCCAAGCAAACCGATTAAAATTACGTACCAAAGTAGAGGGCAAATCGATTCTTTGTCACACTTTAAATGGTTCAGCTTTAGCTTTGCCAAGAATTGTAGCCGCACTATTAGAGAATAATCAAGGTCCGGACGGTATTAAAATTCCCGAAATTCTGGTGCCTTATACTGGATTTACACACATTAATTAATTCCGTCCACACTCAGCCTGAATCCCTCTCCATGCAAGTTGATCAGCTGGACTGATGAGTCATCCTTTAAAATCTTCCGCAATTTAGTCATATAAACGTCCATGCTACGCGCGTTAAAATAGGTATCATCGCCCCAAATTAATTTTAAGGCAAAACTACGGCTTACCGCTTGGCCCAAATTTTCACAAAGCAATTTCATTAACTCATTTTCTTTAGGCGTTAATTTTAGATCAACCTCCCCCAGAGATAATCGCATTTTGAGCGGATAAAAAATATACTGACCTAAATGTATTTGTTCAGCCAAAGCGGGCAATATTTTACCCGTATCTGTACGACGTAAAACCGCATGAATTCGGGCCAACAAAACTTCCATAGAAAAAGGCTTAGTCAAATAATCATCGGCTCCCAATTTAAATCCCTGCAAAGTATCAGTTTGCATCGCCTTAGCCGTTAAAAAAATAATAGCTACTTGACGGTGATTTGCACGAATATCTTTAGCTAAAGAAAAACCGTCTTTTTTGGGCATCATGACGTCCAACAAACATAAATCAAATTGGCCATCAACAAAATACCCTAACGCTTGGTCCCCATTTTGTGCCCACGTAACGTCAAAGCCTTTTTTCTTCAAAAATTCTGTTAACAATAATCCTAAATTGGGATCATCTTCGGCCAACAAAATTCTTGGTTGATGATTAATTTCCATAGGGCAGCGTAATGATGAATGTACTTCCAGCACCTAAAGTGCTTTCTACTTTAACTTTTCCGCCATGTGCCTCCACAATCTTTTTGACATAACTGAGTCCCAAACCAAATCCCTTAACATTATGGATATTGCCCGTGGGAACTCGGTAAAAAGGCTCAAAAACAGTTTCAAGGACACTTTTATCCATTCCAATTCCCTGATCTTTTATTTTGATTGTATACTGATTTGCATTGGATTCAGTTTGAATTTCCACATGCAATTGATTCGGACTATACTTGATCGCATTATCCAATAAATTGTGAATCACATTGGAAATATGTACTTCGTCTATAGACAAAACGGAGGGATTTGCGTCCAAATTGACCAGTAGAGTTCCCTGATTTGTATGAACAATGGGGTTAATATTTTCCGCTACATGCTGAATTAAGGTATGAATATCAATGTCTTGTTTCTTTAAGATAATTTCTTCTTTTTCCATTTGGGCTGTCTGCAAAACCCGCTCCACTTGATTTCCTAATCGAATATTTTCTTCTTTAATAATACCTAAATAACGAAGAATCGTTTCATTTTTAGCAATAACACTTTCCTCTTGGATTAATTGGGTCGCGAGAGATATCGTAGAAATAGGGGTCTTAAACTCATGCGTCATGTTATTTATAAAATCGTTTTTTACTTCGGCTAATTTCTTCTGTTTTAAAATTGTGCTAACAGCGATATAAAAACAACCGATCATGATCATTAACAATAGTGCTGAACCCATAAAACTAAAACCCATCGTCTGCCAAATAAACTCCTGCTGGCCTGGAAAATAAACCTGCAACAACTGGTTTGAATTTTTTAAATCGTTGGGAAAAAGGGGAGTAAAAAATGCCGCAGATTGAATGTCGGGATTTTTCAAAATGGGAGAAGATGCATACACGTAAGCACTCTTTTTTTGATTGGAGCCAATCCCAAAAACATATTTTAATTGAATATTTTTCCCTTTTAGTTCACGCGCCAACAAACTATCTATGTACTTAGGGGCCACTCGCTGTACAATAGGACGCTCTTTAAATAGAAAATCAGCAAAAACCTCTTTGGCCATTTCGGTCTTTTGAAGGACTTTTTGTAATGCCTGTTTTTCGTCCTCGACTTTTTTGGAAGCCATTTTATCTTGCTTCTTTAGATCTGCATTCACCTTTTCGCTGGCGATTTTATTTTCTAATCGCCTTCTATTGAATCGATTGAAAATTCTATTCTTATTTGTACGATTTAATTCTTTCAATGATTTTGCCCTTGGGCCACCAAAAATTTCATTTAATTGTTGTTCCTCCCTTAGCCTCCGATTTAAATCATTTTGTCCACTATTTACCTGATATTCTTCCGTTATTTCGGCAATTTGACCATTGGGTAAAACAAAAGACTTACGCACATAGACAATATCGTTAGGGATTTCCAATGGGAATTGTCTTTGTAATTCACGATTTAAAAAATGATCTGGAGAAAAATTATCTGTTAATTGATCCGCATTTATTCCCTCCTGATGGTCCTTTTTAAGTTTTTTGACTTTCCCCTTTGCTTTCAATGCCAATGCCATTGAGGCCAATTTATCTTGTTGGCCCTGTAAATCTCTTTGCTTTTGAGCCAAAATAATCAATTCCTGCTTTTCCAGTTTACGAACTACTTGTTCTAATGCACCACGAACATCTGAAGAAAATTGTTCCTTCTTTGTTTCCATCATAAAACCGAGCCAATAGGCCTGAAAGGCCACTAAGCCAAGCAGGGCAAAGGACATAAGACTTATAATCAGCCTGATTTTTTTCTGAGTCATCGTATTTTAGGATATACAAATTTAAAACTTTAATGCATTGAAAAATAAGTTGGGGCCCAACTTAACATTTCTTAACATTTTTGAATTAAAAGGATTGTGTAAGTTTGCACCACATCAAATACAAAAAATCATGAAAAGCTTATTGTTAACCTCCCTATTAACTTTGCTAGGCATCAGCTCTTACGCACAGGAAACGAAAAAAGAAGCTACGATAAAAATTGTAGTTCTTGAAAATGGAAAAGAAAAAGTTATTGAAAGAAAATACTCGGACCTCCAAAAAGCAGACGC
>CAMDRO010000062.1 GCA_945906795.1 Spirosoma fluviale | reverse complement strand
ATTAAAATGGAAACTTTAAAACAAAGAAAATTGAACTATGAGAAAATAAAAACAGCCAAAGATTGCACAGAAAAAAAAGAAATTATACATTCACAAAAACACGAAACACTCCTTAAGGAAAAGTCCACTTTAGTTTGACGACGTACAGTTCTAATAAAATCAATAATTTAGGAAAACATATCCTTCATTTTGTGAAAGAATCCTTTGTCTGATTTACTAGGTTTAGGGGCAAAATTGGCCGAATTTCTTAGTTTTTCTAAAAGCTCCGACTCCTCATGGGTCAATTGCTTAGGGGTCCAAATATTGACGTGTACTAATTGGTCGCCAATCGTGTACCCATTTAATTCCTTTATTCCTTTTCCCTTTAAACGTAAAATCTTTCCACTTTGAGTTCCTGCCTCCAAGGTTATTTTTGCTTTTCCTGTGATCGTTGGAATTTCTACGGAGGTGCCCAGCGCTGCGTCAACAAAGCTTACATATAAGTCAAAAATCACATTGTTTCCTTCGCGATGCAGTAAATCATGTTCTTCTTCTTCGATGACAATCAATAAATCTCCTGCGATTCCACCTCTTGGCGGTACATTTCCTTTTCCACTCATCGAAAGCTGCATGTCATTGGAAACACCTGATGGAATTTTGATGGGGATGATTTCTTCTTCTAATACACGTCCCTCTCCAAAACAAGCTTCACACTTAGCACCTACACTTTTTCCTTCCCCACTACAAGTAGGGCAGGTAGATGAGGTAACCATTTGCCCCAACATGGTTTGTTGGACCCTTTTTACCTGGCCTGATCCCTGACAAGTTCCACAGGTTTTCAAATCAGTTCCATTTTTTGATCCATTTCCCTGGCAGGATTTACAAGCCACATGTCTTTTCACCTTGATTTTTTTCTCCACGCCATTGGCGATTTCCTCGAGGTTTAATTTCAATTTTATGCGTAAATCACTTCCTTTTCTTTGTCTACGACCACCGCCACCTCCTCTGCCACCAGAGAAAAAACTGCCAAATGGACTCTCATCCCCAAAAACATCTCCAAAATTTGAAAAGATATCTTCCATGTTCATTCCACCTCCTCCAAAACCACCACCCGCAGCACCACCCATTCCAGCATGGCCAAAACGGTCGAATTGTGCTTTTTTCTGGGTGTTGCTTAGGACCTCATAGGCCTCTGCAGCCTCCTTGAATTTTTCTTCCGCCTCTTTATTATCTGGATTTTTATCCGGATGGTATTTGATGGCCATCTTCCGATAAGCTTTCTTTATTTCCTCTTCTGTAGAAGATTTAGACACTCCTAGAATTTCGTAATAATCTCTTTTTTGAGCCATTTTTTAATTAGTTACCAACCACCACTTTAGCAAAGCGAATGACTTTTTCATTTAATATATATCCTTTTTCTATTACCTCAACCACTTTGCCCTTTTCCTCTTCAGTAGGTGCCGGAAACTGTGTAATGCAATCATGTAAATCTGCGTCAAAAACTTCATCTTTAGCAGGTAATTCTTTTAAACCTTTCCCTAACAAAATTGAATTTAATCGATTGAAAATCAATTGGGTGCCCTCTGAAATTTCACCTTTGGGGGCATTGGCTAAAGCGCGCTCATAGTCGTCCATTACAGGCAATAGCTCAATAATTAATTGGGCCGAAGCACCTTGAATTAAATCAATCTTTTCCTTGGCAGTTCTCTTTCTGAAATTTTCGAAATCGGAATATAAACGAAGGTATTTTTCCTTCATTTCAGATAACTCATCTTTTACTTCTACGGTTTCCTCCGTGTTTTCTGATTTGGTTGATGTATTTTCAATGGATTCTTGTGTATTAGCTATTTCCTCTTCCGGATTTATTTTGGTATTTTTCTTTTTCATATGGCAAAATTAATAAGGTTTCCCTTAAACAAATCATACACCAAAAACTATTTTATGACAGTTTGGCATAATTTGATTTGCCTTCGTAAATTTATGTCGCATGAGTAGCACTCCCAAAAATATTTCTGATACGATAAAATCCTTAGCATCCCAACATGGATTCGAGTTTTGTGGCTTGTCAAATGCTGATTTTTTAGAAGCCGAAGCACCCAAGTTGGAAAATTGGCTTTCACAGAATATGCATGGGAACATGTCCTATATGGAGAACCATTTTGATAAACGTTTAGATCCTAGAAAATTAGTCGATGGTTGTAAAACCGTTGTTTCATTAGTCTATAATTATTTTCCTTCTCCAGCATACCAACCGTGCCAAGATAGCTTTAAGGTATCAAAATATGCTTTGGGTCAAGATTATCACTTGGTGATTAAAGATAAAATGAAACTTTTATGGGATGATTTACACACTGCATTAGGCGATTTTACAGGTCGGATGTTTGTCGACTCAGCACCTATTCTCGAAAAAGCTTGGGCTCAAAAATCGGGTATTGGTTGGATCGGGAAAAATGCAAACTTAATCATTCCCAAACGGGGTAGCTTTTATTTTTTGGCCGAAATGCTGATCGACTTAACTTGTGAACCCGATGGGCCCATCAAAGATTTCTGTGGAACTTGTACGCGTTGTATTGACGCTTGTCCCACGGACGCCATTACTCCTTATGTAGTCGATGGTTCGAAATGCATTAGTTATTTCACGATAGAGTTAAAAGAAAATATGCCTATCGAATTGCAAAAAGATTTCCAAGATTGGATATTTGGTTGTGATATTTGTCAAGATGTATGTCCCTGGAATCGTTTTTCTAAGCCACATCAAGAACCGCTTTTTCAAACAAGTCTTCAGTTTTTAGGCCTCAATCGGCAAGATTGGGAAGGTCTTTCGGAAGATTTATTTAATGAATTGTTTCGATATTCAGCGATTAATCGAACGAAATTAAAAGGGATTAAAAGAAATATTGCTCATATAAAAAAAATGGAACCATGAGGCCATGGTCCATTTTTGCAAATTAAACCCTAAAGCGAATTTCTTTGAATGAATTGTAGAGCTAATTCTACATTTTGTTTGGAATTTTCTTGAATCATTTCAGCGGCCATTTTCCCCATTTGATTCGGTTGGCTTGAAATGACGGAGATTCCGCCGGCCAACAATTCTTTAAAACAAGAATCATTATATCCGATTAATCCTATATCTTTTCCCAAGATAAACCCATTTTTGTCCGTGTAATGGATGGCCTTGGCAAGGTCGCAATCCGCTAAAGTGAAATAAATTTCACCTAAACGCATCTCGTCTTCGTCAAGACCATCTAAAACTTGGAAATTCATTGAAATAGATTCGCAGAATTTACTACATCCATTAATTAAATCTGCATCGAAATAATCTTCCTCCGTCAGAACTAAATTAAATGAATGGTACTTATTAAACAGGTTTAGTTGGGTATTAAAAACTTTTTTGATTTGACTGATTGGTCTGCTCACAATGCTTGCAAACGTTTGGCTCAAATTTGAAAATGAATGATCCAAGATGATCAATCGGTCAGAGGGTATTTTCTTCAAACACTTTAAATTTTCATCATCCTCCTCAATTAAATGTGGCATCACAACATAATAATGATAATTGCCTAATTGTTGGCTCATGATCTCTTGAAATTGTTGTGCTTTATATTGATAAGTGAAAATATCGACGGAAACATTTTTTCCTAAGGTTTGATAAAAGGCATCAAAGATTGATTTAGTCGAATCGGTGATTTTGCCTACCAGAAATAAAATTTTTGTTTTTGTTTTAAAAGTTGATTCTGAAATGAAATAGCCTTTTCTGAAAATAGATGTGATGACCCCCATTTTATGCAACTCCGTATAGGCCCTCTCGACGGTATCTCTCGACAAATAACATTCCTCAGATGCCTCATTAATACTAGGTAAACGCTCACCTGGTTTTAATTCACCCATTTCAATATCCTGCAAAAGCGAATTAATCAATTGCTGATATTTCGGCAATTTGCTGTCTGACTTTTTGATGGTAAAGGTTCCAAAAGTGTTATTCATAGTAAATGTTTTAAAGGAAATAAAAAATATTTTTGTTTTATTTCTTAATACCAAATTTACACGACTAAGTCTATAGTTTATTGGACAAATCTTTCATTTTAGTGGACATAATTTGCAATACGGGTGTTTATGCTTTCATAAGGTGCTATTTTAATATTTTAATGTCGCCCGTTTCTATGGCTGATTGACTATTTCAATCACCTTGAGTTTTATTTCGAATTAATTTCCTTTAAATTTTCTAATTTTAGACTTTCATAATTAAGGCCGTTTATTGTGTCCATTCGATTTACAACCTTGTTCATAAGTTTACTGATTTTTAGCCCTAATTTTTTATGGGCTCAAAAGTCAACGCGCTATGAACGCTTGACCACGGCTTCAGGTTTATCTCAAAGTACGATCAATAAAATTATCCAAGACAAAAAGGGTTTTTTGTGGTTTGCCACCGCGGATGGCTTAAATCGATATGATGGATATTCGTTTACGGTGTATAGAAATGATCCGAGTAACAACAAGACGTTAAGTGGAAGTGATATTTCGACAGTTTGTGAAGATGATGAAGGTAATTTGTGGGTGGGAACTCGAAATGCGGGATTAAATAAAATTAATTTAAAAACAGGTTCAGTAATTCGATTCACGCGCGGACCTTCAGGGGAGGATATTTCCTCAGCTATTATTCCATCGATCGTTAATTTAGGGAAACATAAAATTTGTGTAGCTGCTGTAGGCAAGGGGTTTATGACCCTAGATTCGAAAAAAAATGTCATCATAAAATCAGAATCTGATTTTCAAACCCCAATGATTAAAGATGCAGTCCGGTTTTTCAGGCATTCGACTGGATCGCTTTGGATTGGTACAAGAACTGGGTATTTAATTTCTGTATTGGGCAATAAGTCTTATTTGCCTTTTAATTTTGGCCAAAAAAGTTCGGCCAATGATTTTCGAATTCGGGCTTTATTTGAAGCAAAAAATGGGGATATTTTAGTTGGCACAGAAGGCCGAGGTCTATTTCGTTTTGATCATCAAAACCAAAAATTCACTTCCGTTTTTTATAACCGATCTACTTTTTCTTCTCGCCAAAATGTTGTGACCAGTCTTAGTAGGGATGGATCTCAAAATATTTGGATTGGAACGGATAATGGTATTTACATTTGTGAGGGAGAGAATTTTTCAAAATTTCGCCAAGTGGTATCTAATCCAGATCCTGAATTTGGCATTAGTTCCTATTCAGTGACTAGTTTATTTACGGATTCTAATTTAAATACTTGGATTGGGACTTGGGAAGCAGGATTAAACATCGACTTCCACCAAAAATCTCGTTTTTCTTTATTGAGATATAAGCCCAATACGTTTTTAGGTTTATTGAGCAATAAAGTCACTGCACTTCGGGCAAATGCAAATCAAGGAGTTTGGATAGGAAGCAATGTAGGCCTATCTTATTTGAATTATAAATCCGGAATCGTCGAACATTTGGTCAATAATGCGGACATCAATCGGCTTAATTCACCCGATATTTTTGATGTTAACTTATTGGATACTGATTCACTTGGTACTTTGTGGATTGGTGTTTGGGGGAAAGGACTTTTCAACTTAAGCCCGGACCGAAAAATGATTTCTTACCCTGTACCGATAGGAATTATTCCAGACGTCGCGACCATTAAATTCTCAAGTATCCTGAGGGTTGGGCAAAAAATATGGCTTGGCACTTCGGGGAATGGGATATTGATTTTTGATTTAATTTCTAAAAAGTATGAAATTCCCTTTACTGAACTAAGTAAGAAATTGTTTGAAAATAAAACGATCTCTTCCTTGATGATGGAAGGCAATAGTCGTTTATGGTTAGGCACTACGGCGAGTGGCGTATATGTATATGATTTTAAAACAAAAAAAATTGATCACTTTGAAAAGGGGATTGCTACTTCTTCTTTGAGGTATAATCATGTTACGTATATCCACCAAGATCGGAAAAATCGAATTTGGGTTCTGACTAACGGGGGTGGCTTGCATTTATACCAAGGACCTAGAAATGTGTTTAGGGTTTTTACCGTGGCAGACGGATTGGTCAGTAATACCTTGCGGGGAATGGTGGAAGATAAAAAAGGAAATTTATGGCTGACAACCAATGGCGGGATTACAAAAATGGATCCTAAGACTTTTAAATGTATCAATTTCGATGATGTTGATGGTCTACAAGGGAAAGAGTTTTTGGTCAATGCCTTTGATAAAAATAGTCAAGACTGGTTGTTCTTTGGCGGAATTAATGGATTGAATTACATCAAATCGGATAGTCTGCGTTCCCGAATGGATGTCCCCAATGTCTATATTACCCATCTAAAAATCTTCAATAAACCGGTTCAAGTGGGAGCGGAGAACTCCCCGCTAAGCCAAGATATTTTATTTACCAAGCATCTAACCCTTCAGCCTGATCAATCGGTATTTAGCCTAGACTTTGTTGCTTTAGAGTATCAGAGGCCCAAAAACAATCGGTATGCCTATTATTTAGAGGGCTTTGAGAAAGATTGGAACTTTGTGGGAACCCAACGATCGGCTTCCTACACTAATTTAAGTCCAGGTGATTATACGTTTAAAGTCAAAGCTTCTAACTCGGATGGTATTTGGGCCGAAAATCCATTTGAATTAAAAATCACTGTTTTGCCGCCCTGGTACCTTACCTGGTGGGCATATCTGATTTATTTTCTTTCCGCCTCAGCTATTGTTTATGGGTTTATCCGAGAAATAAAGATCCGAGAAGCATTTAAGACGGATATTCGTTTAAAAGAAATTGAAAAAGAGCGTATTCAAGAACTGGAGC
This sequence comes from Spirosoma fluviale, assembly GCA_945906795.1. Taxonomy (GTDB): domain Bacteria; phylum Bacteroidota; class Bacteroidia; order Cytophagales; family Spirosomataceae; genus Aquirufa; species Aquirufa fluvialis_F. The sequence goes on along the minus strand of CAMDRO010000062.1, from coordinate 7,447 downwards.
AAGTAAAAACGCATTTTTTTACCAATATTTCTCATGAGCTACGTACTCCCTTAACACTCATCATTAGCCCAATTGAACGTTATTTTCTTAAAAATAAGGGCTTAAATGAGGAACAAAATACTCGGATTTCGTCGATACACCAAAATGCACAAAAGCTGCTGCGATTGATTAACCAACTATTAGACTTATCTAAAATTGAGTCTGGAAAACAACAGCCTTTCATTGCAAAACATGATTTAATCCTTCAATTAAACAGCATCATGTCGGGTTTTGAAAACTATGCGCAACAAAAGCAGATTAAATTGATGTGGAAACCTCCACTAAACGATCTATTCGTTTATTATGATTCAGACATCATTGAAAAATGTGTGACTAATCTTTTGTCTAATGCATTTAAACACACCCCAGAAGAGGGTAAAATAGGGGTGTCTTTGACTGTTATTCAAGATATTCAAAATGGAAAGAAAAAGGTTAAATCAGTTCGAATTCAAGTATTAGATACCGGGAAAGGAATCGCATCAGAACATTTGAATCATATTTTCGATCGTTTTTACCAAGTGCCTGAATCGATGAATAGAGCCGGAACGGGAGTTGGTTTGTCACTTTGTAAGGAATTGATTGAGCTGCATTTGGGTCAAATAGAGGTCAATAGTAAACTGGGCGAAGGAAGTAATTTTTCCATTACTTTCCCAGTTCAAGACAGCGTTTTTGATCCCTCATGGATACATCAACATGAAAATTTACTGGAAAAAATTGTTCCCAATAATCCCGTGGTCCAGAAATTAGACTCCATTGAACATGAAAAGCAAATTTTATTGATTGTCGATGATCATTCGGAATTAAGAAAATTTGTGGCTGATATTTTTTCTAAACGTTTTCAAATTGTCGAGTCGGAAAGAGGAGAAGAAGCGCTGGAATTAGCTTTAAAGTTTTTACCTGATGTAGTCATTACGGATTGGATGATGCCCGGCATGAGCGGAATCAATCTTTGTCGAGCCCTTCGCATTAACCCCAAAACAAATCACATTCCGATCATTATTTTAACGTCAAAAAGTTCTCAAGACAGTCAAATTGAAGGCATGCAATCCGGTGCAGATGATTATGTAAGCAAGCCATTTAATGCAGATTTATTGGAAATTAGGGTCAATAAATTATTGGAAGCCAAGGAAAGAGCTAGAAAAAATTGGCAAAAACAATTAGTTCAGAAAGAATTAACGGAGGGAAAATTACCGGAATTTCAAGATGAATTTTTACAAAAGGCAACCGCCTTAATCATTGAAAATATCGCTGATTCTAATTTTGATGTCGTCGATTTAGAAAAAGGGCTGGACATGAGTAAAATGCAGTTATATCGAAAGCTGAAAAACCTGACTTCTTTGGCAGGTAATGAGTTTATACGGTCCATTAGGCTCCAACAAGCTTTAGTGTTTATTGAAACAACCCAATTAAATATTTCTGAAATTGCCTATAAAGTCGGATTTAATGATCCCGCCTATTTTACACGCGTCTTTAAAAAACAATTTGGTCAATCACCTACTAATTACATACAACATGCTAAAGAGAACATTCGTTAAATTTTCAATTCTTGCCATCATTCCTATATTCATCTCTTCCTGGGGATTTTTAGCTCATAAGTCTTTGCAACAGGTTTCTATTTATACTTTACCAGCTGAATTGGGATTGTTTTTTTACGCAAACCAAGACTATTTGGTGACGCACTCGATTCGGCCTGATGTACGCAGACGTGATGATAAAACAGAGGACCCTAAGCATTATTTAGATATGGATGCACCCGTTTTTGGACCCAATTATCGAACAGCTATCCCACATGATTTTTCTGCCGCCATCAAAAAATATTCTTTAGATAGTTTGAAAAATGAAGGATTGGTGCCTTGGGAGGTAAACCGAGTGTATAAGCGATTGGTGTATTCATTCCAACATAAGTTAAAGGATTCTGTGTTGTTTTATGCGGCCGATTTAGGGCATTATGTAGCTGATTCACATGTTCCTTTGCATACGACGAGAAATCACGATGGGCAATTGACCAACCAAAAAGGGATTCATGTCTTATGGGAAAGTTTAGTGCCTGAGGAATTTTTGAGAAATTATCAGTTTAATCAAGTGCCAACCGTCTCCTACATTAAAAATCCACAAGATTTTATCTTTCAAATTTTATTGGAATCACATGATATGCTGCCAGAAGTTTATAAAACTGAATTAGCCATCCGTGCAGAGATGGGAGAGGCCAAAGCATTTATGGAAGTGGAACGTGGGGGTCGTAAATTACAATACTATACCAAAGACTTTATTCGGGCTTATGGCAACCGCTTGGGAACTTCCATCGAAAAAAGGATGCTTTTAGCGTCTAATCGAGTGGCTAGTTTTTGGTATTCCGCTTGGATGGATGCCGGATCGCCCAACTGGGTTACGACTGTTCCTGAAGTTTCCGAGACGGTGAAACAAAAATATTCGAGTGAGAAATCGGTTTGGTTGGCCAACAATCTAGTGAAGGAAAATTTATTGATTTCATTAAAAACAAAATCTGTTGAATAAATGCAAAAGATTTTACTCATTTCAGATACACATAGCTATTTAGATGCGCGCCTAGAAGAGCATATTGAATTTTGTGATCAAATTTGGCATGGGGGTGATTGGGGTTCAGTAGCGATTGCTGATACCTTAATGAGTTTCGGGAAACCTGTTTATGGCGTTTATGGGAATATTGATGATCGAACGATTCGGAACATGTTTCCCAAAATCTTTCGATTTATGTGTGAAAATGTACAAGTGGCCATGACGCATATTGCCGGTGCGCCCTCTTCCTATAAACCTGATGCTTTAGAAACATTTGCCATGGGAATACCCGATATTTTTGTCTGTGGACATTCCCATATATTGCAGGTAAAGCGAGACTTAAAGCGAAAAAACATGCTTTTTTTAAATCCAGGGGCGGCAGGCCAACATGGATTTCATGATGAGCAAACAGCTTTAAGGTTTAAGATTGACGGGTCTCGGATTTTTGAAATGGAAGTGATTCAAATGCCTCGATTAAAGATTCGCGTAAAATGATTGCTTTTAATTGGACTTACATTCAAAGTCCAAAACGGGTCAAAAACAAATGCTAAATCCTAAATAAAATCAGAAAGATTTAACATGTTCGAAAACACTTCCTTTTTGAAATGATTTTAGAATCCAACCACCCCCGACTACATCATCCCCCTCATAAAATACAGCTGCTTGGCCCGGGGCTATTCCACTGACATCCTCATGGAATTCTACTTTGATTTTCCCGTCAAATCTTTCAATAAAAGCTGCTGTTCCCGCATCTTTGTATCGAACTTTTGTCACCGTTTCTAGGCCTTCTAAGGGAATAGCATCATATTTTTGAAGGTTTAATTGGCCCACATACATGCCAGTTCTATTCAAATCTTCCAATTTTCCAATAACCACCTCGTTCGTTTCTTTTCTTATTTCTGTGACAAAGGCAGGATAACCAAATGCCTTGCCTAAGCCCTTTCTTTGGCCTACGGTATAAAATGGATATCCCTCGTGAATACCTATGATTTTGCCTTCAGTATCAATAAAATTTCCACCTTTCACTTGCTCTTCTAGTTCAGGAATTCTGCGCTTTAAAAATCCCCGATAATCATTGTCGGGAACAAAACAGATTTCGTAGCTTTCTGATTTATTGACTAGGTCAACAAAGCCCCGTTCTGTGGCCATTTCACGTATTCTAGTTTTTGTCAAATGACCTAATGGCAAAATGGTTCTAGCAAGTGAAGATTGAGAAACTCCCCAAAGCACATAACTTTGGTCTTTTAAGGCATCCACGCCCTTAGAGATAATAAATCGATTATTCTCTTCTCTTATTTGCGCATAATGTCCGGTGGCGATGAATTCGCAGCCTAATTGATCCGCGCGCTTTAACAATGCATCCCATTTAATATGCGTATTGCACATGACACAGGGATTTGGCGTTCGACCTTCTACATATTCATTCGTAAAATAGTCGATGACGGAGTCCCCAAACTCCTCCCGTATATCTAAAATATAATGAGGGAATCCTAAGGACACAGCGATATGCCGGGCATCATTAATGGAATCGAGCGAACAACAACCTGTTTCCTTTTTTGTCCCGCCTGAACTTGCATAATCCCATGTTTTCATGGTCATGCCGATCACTTCATATCCTTGCTCATGTAATAAAACAGCTGCGACTGAGCTGTCAATGCCGCCACTCATGGCGACTAATACGCGTCCTTTTGTTTCCATATTTGCTGCTCAGGTTCAAGGCCTGACGAAATTTGATGCAATTTAAGATTAATTTGTTCAAATAGAGAACAATTTTGCTATTTAGCGCCTTAAAGAGTAATTTTGTTCTCAATTTTTGGATTAATATATGCTAAGGACGAAGGTTAAGGTTTCTGCGATTGAGAATCTGTCGGATGCTCGCTATTGTGCAGGGATGGGCGTGGAATGGTTAGGTTTTTCGATGACGGAAGTTCCTGTGGACAAACTCAACGAAATTCGAAATTGGCTCTCGGGAATTCAGATCGTCGGTGAGGCATTTAATTGTTCAGAAGATCAAATTATTGCCCTTTGTGAGGCTTACAAACCGGATGTTTTAGAGATCGATTCGTCTATCAATTTAGAAAAAATCAAACACCTTACCGTAGCTAAAATTTTAAGGGTAAATCTTGATTCTGATAATTTACCCACATTATTTGCGGCCGCTAGGCCTTATGTAGATTATTTTTTATTGGTGGGAGACTCGGAGGATTCTTTAAAGGGTTTTGAAAACCAAGCAGAAATTTGGTCCGCACAATATCCCATTATTTTAGGTTTGAGCATTCCCGAGGATGATTTAGAGGAGTGGGTGGACCAAAGCTCTATCCAAGGAATTGGATTAATTGCTGGAAAAGAGGAAAGACCTGGCTATCGAGATTTTACTGATTTAATGACTATCTTGGAAAAACTAGAAACGGAATAATTAAGCGCTTACCTATTTAAAATATATGTTAGAATCGATTAAAGGCTTTTGGATTACAGGTAAAATTAAATTTTCTAAGGGAATGATTGGGTCCATAATCCTTTTGGATAAATCGCTTTTAAAGATCCTAGGTGAGAAAAAATACACCTGGCTTATCGGCTATGGTAATCTCACTAAAGTACTCATTGAAGCTTATTATCGTCGATTCAAAGCCTATTACGATGCACATGTCGACAAAAAATCCGCTTATTACAAGCCCATTGTCAAGATTTGGAAAGTCACAGCAAAAGCGGGATTATTTGTCTTAATTTATTTGTTTGTCATCGAAACCAATATTTTTTGGTTGACCGGTGAAATGCCATCTGTGGACGATTTGCAAAATCCTAAACTTTCTCAAGCCTCTGAAATTTATTCTGCGGATGGAGTACTATTAGGTAAGTATTTTGCTGAAAACAGAACTCCGATTCGTGATTTTAATTTATTGTCTCCTTACCTCGTAAAAGCCTTGGTGGCTACAGAGGATTCTCGGTTTTATGAGCATACAGGTATTGATTTTCAAGCTTGGGCCGGTGTGTTATTGGGCATGGCCAAAGGAGGCGATCGAGGAGGTGGGAGTACTATTTCCCAGCAGTTAGCCAAAAATCTGTTTAAAACACGTACTAAAAAAGGGTTTTTTAAAACAGGTATTTTGGGATATATCCCGGGATTAAATAAGTTGATCTATAAATCCAAAGAATGGGTGACTGCGATTAATTTGGAACGTTTTTATACCAAGGATGAAATTATACTTTGGTATTTAAATACGGTCGATTATGGCAATAATGCCTATGGCATTAAAGTAGCTGCCAAGACCTATTTTAATACCAGTGCGGATAGTTTAAATGTACAGGAAGCTGCGATTTTAATTGGACTTCAAAAAGCGACAACTACGTATAATCCAACCCGTTATGATGGAAAGCCTTTGGCGGAAAATAAGGCATGGAAACGTAGAAATGTGGTTTTATCTCAAATGGTGAAGGCAGGTTATTTGAAAAAGTCCGCTTATGATTCGTTAGCTAAATTACCCATCGTTTTAAATCCAAATGAAGAATCACCTTACGATGGAACGGGTAATTATTTTAAGGTAGCTGTGGCCAAATTCGTTAATGATTGGGCCAAGGAAAATGAAATGGAAGTGGATCTTTATCGGGATGGCTTGAAAATTATGTTAACCATCGATTCTCGTCTCCAATTGCATGCAGAGGAAGCCGTTGAGGGAGGTATGCGAAATATTCAGAAGTCTTTTGATAATCATTGGACCGGTCAAAACCCTTGGGTTGATGAGCATGGAGTTGAGATTGTGGGTTTTATCGATACCGTGGCCAAGCGCACGGATTATTACAAAGCATTAGCTAAAAGATTTCCAACCAGCCCTGATTCGGTTTGGCATTACATGAAAAATGTGAAGCGAGATATGTGGGTTTATTCCAGAAATGCGTTGGGTGAGGAGAAAAGAAGGTTGAGCTCGATTGATTCGATCAATTATTATAAACGTTTTTTACAGTCTGGAATGATGACTTTAGACCCTTATACAGGTCATATTAAGGCTTGGGTAGGAGGTTTAGATTATACATATTTTAAATACGATCACGTTAAGCAAAGCAAACGTCAGCCTGGTTCCACCTTTAAACCCTTTGTTTATACGGCGGCCATAGACGGACCTAAAGATTTATCACCTTGTTTTATGGTAAAAGATGAACCCTTTGAGATAGAATTCGAGGAGAAGGGGGAGAAGAAAACTTGGCGTCCATCGAATGCGGATGGTACTTTTTCATATATGATGATGCCACTTCGCCGGGCTTTAGCCAAAAGTATCAATTCGGTGGCAGCTCGATTAACCAACGAGGTGGGTGCTGATACGGTCATGTATTATGCGCAAAAAATGGGGATTAAAAGTCCATTGAAGCCTGTTGCTTCCATTGGCCTTGGTTCCTTTGATGTATCGTTATATGAAATGATTGGTGCTTATTCTGCATTTGTCAACGAAGGAATTCATGTGGAGCCTATGATCATTCAGGAAATACGGGATCAAAACGGGAAAGTATTACAAAATTTCGAACCTAATTCTTATAGGGTCATTAGAAAGGAGTCGGCGCAATTAGTCAGGTCGATGTTAGAAGGTGTGATCCATGAAGGAGGAACAGCGAGTTCATTACTTTGGTCTGATGGAGAGGTACTTTTGCCAACTGAAAATAGGTATGCCCATAATTTTGCAGGTAAAACGGGAACGACATCCAATCATTCAGATGGTTGGTTTATCGGCATGACGTCTAATTTAATTTCGGGAGTTTGGGTGGGTGGTGACGATCGATCCATCCATTTTCGGACGAGTGCTTTAGGGGAAGGGGCTAAAACAGCCTTGCCTATTTACAAAAGGTTTATGATTCGAGTCGTGAAGGATCCGGCTTTGGCCATGTA
>CAMDRO010000061.1:0-14986 GCA_945906795.1 Spirosoma fluviale | reverse complement strand
TAAAAATGGCACTTAGCGCTTTTGTATCGGTGGCTCTGTAAAATTGGCCGTTCGATTTTTCGGCCATTGAACGTAAAGTGGATTCATCTACCGGATCCATTGAAGGTTTATTGCTCCCCACGGCAATGGTATAAACCTTGATGCCAAAGGATTTGGCTAAACTAGCTGCCGTAATGGGGTCTAAATTTCCGGTTGTATTATTGCCATCGCTCATGATAATTGCGACCTTTTTTGGATTTTTTTCTTCTCGAATTTGATTAATGGACATCCCTAAGGCATCCCCTAATGCGGTGCCCTCCTCCTTTATTTGCCTTGATTCTAATAAGGAAAGGGCCTTAGTTATATAGGTTAAATCACTCGTTAATGGACTAGCCAAATAGGGGGATCCTGCGAATGCGACTAGTGATATTTGGTCTTGGCTTCTATTTTTGGCGAATAAAATGGCCAGTTTTTTGGCAACTTCAAGGCGCGATGGAGAAACATCTTTAGTCAGCATGGAACTTGACAAATCGAGTGCTATGACCATATCCACTCCTCCTTGTTTGATTTCAGTTTTTATAATTTTTTTATAGGGGCCTGCAATGGCTAGAATAATGCATAATAGGCAAATGGATTCGATGGTTTTGGGAATGAAGCTAATGAAGCGGACCCATTTGTTTTGTTCCATAGGAGTGGAAAAAGACAAAGATATTCTTGATTTTTTTCTTCTATTAATCAAGTAGGAAATGAGGATAATGATTAAAGGTAAAGGAATTAAAAAAAGAAAATAGGGGTTTTCCCAATCATATGTCAAGATTGTTTTTAGTTTTAGCCAAGAATAATAAAGGTCAAATTTCATTTTTTCTTTCGCTCAAGTTTAATTTTTCTTCGCTCAGTTTGGTAGGCGGCATTGGCAATTTCCACCATGATGTTCACAGATTCCATGGTCTTTTCTGAAAAGTTGCCCCCATAAATGGCAGAATCAATTGCTTTTAATGCTTTTGCAAGTCTTTTGTCCTTTAAATTATCAACCATCTCGGTGGTCGTGAAAGTTGAAAAAGGAGTTTTCGTTAATTTCTCAATATATTTTTTCCATACGAGGGTCGCATTTTCAAGCCTTTGTATACCCTTGGGATCTTGGGAGATAGATCTTGATTGCCTTTGAAATGCACGCCTAAATTCGATATTTTTTCGCCATAGCTTATAATATCGATAGGTTCTGCTAATATTGGCGCCAAAAACCCAATAGATGATTCCGGAAAATAGTAAAATTTCTATCCCCCCAATAAACACATTTTTAATATCTGTTTTTGGTTTTATTAAGGGAATGCCCACGTTACTGATCATCGCATCGACATCGACTAATTCCGGGTGCGGCAGTAATCTCTTCAGAAATAGAGTGTCGACTTTTGGGTAAATTTGGGTGCAATCGGATTTATTGATTAGGTAAATCGGCAAACTTAGCGTTTGAAAATCTGCGACATCAAAAAATTTAAATGTATAGATTGCCGAATCTAAACTGCCTTTTTCGGATGTTTGCGTTGAAAAATATTCTTTTTTTATCGGTTCAAAATGGCCAATTTTTGTGTTGTTTCCGGGAAAAAAAAGCTCTTGATTTTTGGAATGAAGTACCTTTAAAACATAGTGAACCGGTTGGCCAATCTTCGCTGAATCCTCAATAAATGAACCATATACTTGAATGGGTTTCTCTTGCATTATTTTCTAATTCTGAAAAGTTTAATCAGACTAGGCACAAAATCACCCCCTGCTTTTATTTGAATATAATTCGCTTGCCATTGCTTACATAGGTCGTTTAGGTTTTGGGCATTCGTATGAATTTCATGGGCCAATAAAGTTTTAAAGGACTTTATTGACGTATTTACCCAGGTTGTCTTTCTTTTCTCTGGATCATAAATAGGAATAATTCCCATGGCGGGCAACTTTAATTCGATGTCGGAGTGAATTTGAATGATGACTAAATCGTGCTTTTTTGACATGGCGCGCAATAAGTCGTGGTAGTCCGTTTCGATAAAATCAGATAAAACAAAAATGAGACTTTTTCTTTTTAATACTTGAAGGGTGAATTTCAACGCCTGTTTTAAATCTGTTCCGGTGTTTTCTGGAATTAATTTGAACAATTCATTGATGACCTGATAGCCATGCTTTTTACCCGCACCTGGGGCTATAAATTTTTCATTTTTGTCTGAATAACAACACAGTCCTATGTTCCCAGCTTCTTGCATGGCAGAAAATGTCAGGACCCCAGCCACCTCTTTAAGTGTTTTCAGTTTTGATTCTTCCCCTTGACTAATGTTTTGAGAGGCGCTGACATCCAGTAAGAAAAAAACTGTTTGTTCTTTTTCTTCTTTGAATAGTTTAATAAATGTGCCGTGCCCTTTTGCCGTTGAATTCCAATCGATATGTCGAACATCGTCCCCATATTGATATTGCCTTAAATCACTAAATTCCAAACCAGATCCCTTGAAAACAGATGAGAAATTCCCGTGCATTTGTGTATTAATCGCTTTTCTGATGCGAATGTCCAACTGTACAATATGAGAAAGAAATGCACGAATATCCATTTCTAAATGAGAGATTTATTAGGTATATGCTTGCTAAATTACCTATTTTTTGAGCAATCTATGCGAAATCCCATAAAAGCTTTCTAATTTGTACGTAAATTTGGCTCATGAAATACCTTTTTATCGTCCTTGGATTCCTTGTTTTTTCTTGTCAAAATGATCGGAACCGAAATCGCTTAGATCAAGAAAAAATGGCCCAAATTTTGGTGGATATTCACTTAGATGAAGTTAAAATAAGTAGTATGGAAATCATTAGTGCGGATACTAATTTGTTACTTTTTCACCAATTGGAAAAGGTAACGTTGAAAAAACATGCCATAGATTCTGTGTCCTTTGTGAAAAGTTTTAATTCGTATGTGAGAGAGCCTAAAGATTTTATCGAGTTATATGAACGCGTAAATGAAATCATGAAGGAGCGGAAAAAATTAAATGAAAATTCTCATCGATGAAGTTAATAGTTAGTATTTTAGTTTTATTAGGTCAAATTACGCTTATGGCACAAAAGCCAATTATTCAAGGTCATAGGGGTTGTCGGGGCGAGTTTCCAGAAAATACTTTGCCTGCTTTTCAGCATGCTTTGGATGTTGGAATTACAGTTCTCGAAATGGACGTTTGTATTTCAGCGGATGGCCAAGTGCTTGTTTCGCATGAGCCCTATATGAATCCATTATATGCCATAAAACCAGATGGAACACCCGTGTTAAAATCGGAAGAAAACACGCTTAATGTGTATAAAATGAGTTATAGTGAGGTTAGGAAGTTTGATGTAGGCTCACGTGGAAACCCTTTATTCCCAGAACAAAAAAAGGTATTTGCCTATAAACCCTTGCTTGAAGAAGTATTTCAATTGGCCGAAGATTTTCGAAAAAAAACGGGTAAAAAAATATATTACAACATAGAAATCAAATCAGATCCTAAGGAATATGCGGTGTCCCAACCGGCTACCGTGGACGAGTTTTCAGAAAAAGTATGGGCCGTCATGGCCAAATATGTCCGTCCAGAATTTATCATTTTACAAAGTTTTGATTTTGATGTGTTAAAATACTGGCACAAATCAATCCAGTCGGGCCATTTCTCCCGGGTTGATTTATCGGCCTTAGTGACAAGGAAAGGGCCTGAAAGTACTTGTGCCGATTTAGGTTTTACCCCTGCAATTTATAGTCCAAACTTCACTTCTTTGACTAAGAATATCGTAAACGATTGCCATTTAAAAGGAATGAAAGTAATTCCATGGACGGTTAATGAACTTTCAGATTTGCAGGCTATGGTTCAAATGGGTGTGGATGAGATCATTACAGATTACCCTAGCCGCACGTTAAAAAATCTTTGAAATGTCTTTATTCAATGAGACTTTATTGTGGTTGATGAAAAGGCGAATGCCTCGAATAGAGGAGCATTTTAAAAATCCCCTAGAGCTCCAACATACTAGTCTGGACGAATTGATCTTTTCGGGGAGAAATACGGAATGGGGAAAGAAATATGGCTATTCGAACATAGGAAATTACGAACAATTTAAGGCAAGAGTCCCTATATCAACCTATGAGGAGATATTTCCCTACATTGATCGAATGATGCATGGAGAGCAAAATGTACTTTGGTCTAGTCCAATTTCATGGTTTTCTAAGTCTTCAGGTACCACCAATGCGCGTAGCAAATTTATTCCAGTTTCAAAGGAATCGTTAGAAAACTGCCATATGATGGGCGGAAAAGATATGATTACCTTGTTGATCAACAACAAACCTGAGACTAGAATTTTTGAAGGGAAGGGTTTGTCTATTGGCGGAAGTTTGTCAAATAATCCATTGAATTCAAGTCTTCTTTTGGGGGATGTTTCAGCAGTGGTGATGAAAAATTTACCTATTTGGGCCCAAATTATTCGTACCCCATCGCTAGATGTGGCATTGATGGATGATTGGGACCAAAAAATTGAAAAAATGGCGATCGAAACATCTAAGGAAAATGTGACCAGTATTTTGGGAGTACCTACTTGGACTTTAGTGCTCATAGAAAAAATATTGGAGATAAGTGGCAAAAAATCAATTTTAGAAGTTTGGCCAAATTTTGAATTTTTAGTACATGGTGCGGTGGCTTTTGGTCCTTACCGAGAGATGTTTCGGAATTTAGTTTTCCCAAGTTCTGAGGTTCGATTTTTAGAAATTTACAATGCCTCAGAAGGATTTTTCGCTATTCAAGATGATTTGAGTTTGCCTGATGAGATGCTACTGATGCTGGATTATGGCATTTTTTATGAATTTATCCCGATGGGTTTATTCGGTGAGGAACTCGATAATGTGGTATCATTAGAACAGGTAGAATTAGGAGTCAATTATGCAGTTTTGATTACCACGAATTCAGGACTTTGGAGATATAAAATTGGCGATACCGTTAAATTCACCTCCATTTTACCTTATCGAATTAAAATTTCGGGTCGAACAAAGCATTTTATTAATGCGTTTGGGGAGGAGTTGATCATAGAAAATGCTGAAAAAGCGATCTCTGTGGCATGCATTCAAACAAATTCAGAAATAAAGGATTATACGGCCGCACCCGCATATATGGAAGGGGGGAAAAAGGGTAGTCATGAATGGGTCGTGGAGTTCTCAAAAGCCCCAAAAGATTTGCGTATCTTTGTGGAAATTTTGGACCGGACGCTTCGTGAAATAAACTCGGATTATGATGCAAAACGCTCATATGATTTAGTTTTAATACCTCCACAGGTACTGGTGGCTCCCAAAGGAACATTTTATGCTTGGATGAGAGCGAGAGGGAAATTAGGTGGGCAACACAAGGTTCCTAGATTAAGTAACAATAGAGAATTTATAGACGGGGTAAAGGCCCATTTTCAAAATTAAAATCCTATGGCATTAAAATTAACCATTGAAAACGGCATAAAAGATGCCATGCGTGCTAAAGATGCGGATCGTTTACGGGCTTTGAGGGCAATAAAATCGATGATTTTATTAGAGGAAACTTCCGGATCAAATACGGGCGAAATTTCTACTGATGCGGAAATGAAAATTTTAATGAAAGCGGCCAAACAGCGAAGAGACTCATTGGAAGTTTATGTAGCTCAAAATCGGCCTGATTTAGCCGAAAAAGAGCAAGTTGAGCTAACCATTATCGAGGAGTTTTTGCCCAAGCAATTATCGGATTCTGAGTTAACGGAACGTATTTCTGCCATTATTTCTCAATTGGGAGCTAGTAGTCCCGCCGATATGGGAAAGGTGATGGGCGTTGCGTCTAAAGAGTTAGCTGGTCTGGCCGAAGGAAGAGCAATATCTAGTAAAGTGGGTGAATTGTTGAAAAAATAATGGTGGAAAAAGAATTAATGTCTGCGTTGAAAGCAATTAGAAATTTAACTTTAGAGGAGTTGCGGCAAGAAATGCTTCAAAGAAATGAGCCGGGTTTTCGGGCTAAACAAGTCTATGAGTGGATTTGGAAAAAATCGGTTCGTACATTTGACCAAATGGTTAATATTCCGAAAGAAACGAGGAGTTGGTTGGCCGACAACTATTCATTACAATGTGTGGAAACGGCGGAATTCCAAATCAGTGTTGACCGTACCATAAAATCTAGTTTTTCATTGCATGATGGCAATCTGATCGAAGGAGTTTTAATTCCTACTCGGGAAAGGATGACGGCCTGCGTGTCATCTCAAGTGGGTTGTTCCCTTACTTGTAGCTTTTGTGCGACGGGTTATATGGACCGGAAAAGGAATTTGGAGGCCTTTGAAATATATGACCAAGTCGTATTGATTCGCGATCAAGCTCAAGAAAAATATGGCATCCCATTGACAAATATTGTTTATATGGGCATGGGAGAGCCCCTTTTGAACTATGCTAATGTATTGAAGTCTGTCGAAATGATTACTTCTCCAGACGGATTAGGGATGGCTTCTCGGCGTATCACCGTATCAACAGCCGGAATTGCCAAAATGATTAAGAAATTGGGTGATGACCAAGTGAAGTTTAACCTCGCGTTATCACTTCATGCGGCAAATGATACGAAAAGAAATCAGATTATGCCCATCAATGAGTCCAATACGTTGGAGGCATTATCAGAGGCTTTACGTTATTTTTATGACAAAACAGAAAATGAAATAACGTTAGAATATATCATGTTTAATAAGTTTAATGATTCGGTCGATGATGCGCGCGAACTCTATGATTTCGCGAGAAAATTGCCTTGTAAAATTAATATTATTGAATACAATCCGATTGCCCAAGCAGATTTTGTCAATGCGGAGGCAGATGCACTGGCTAAATTTGTAGCTTATTTAGAAAGTAAAAAAATGATAGTCAATGTGCGTCGTTCCCGTGGCAAAGATATTGACGCAGCTTGTGGGCAGTTGGCCGGCAAAAAATAAACCATGGCAAATACCTTATTTCCTATTTTTTTAAGACTAGACCAATTGAACACGCTGGTCGTTGGCGGAGGAAATGTAGCCCTAGAAAAAGTTTCTGCAATTTTACGAAATGCCCCTGATGCTCGTGTTTTTATGGTGGCCCCATTTTTTCGAGTAGATACCTTGGAATTTATTGAGAAATTTCCTTTGGTTAAACATGAAATCCGCGAATTTTCAGAGGGGGATTTGGATGGCCGAGACTTAATTATTTGTGCGACAGATAATGTTCAATTACACCAAAAAATCAAAATATTAGCAGCTGAACGGCATCTTCTTTGCAATGTAGCTGATACCCCAAATCTTTGTGATTTTTATCTAGGATCAATTGTTCAAAAAGGGGACTTAAAAATAGCGATATCGACCAACGGCAAGTCGCCTACATTGGCAAAGCGCATAAGAGCATTTTTGGAAGATGTAATCCCAACTGACATTCAAGAATCGATGGATGGATTAGAAGCATATCGAAAATCACTTAAAGACGATTTTGAAGCAAAAATCAAAGCCCTAAATGAGCTCACCAAAGGGTTAATTTTCAAGAAATAAGTGTTGTATTTTTACCCCTTTCGCTAAGCTTTACTAACTTTTCAAAAGTTAGTAAAGCTAAAGCGAAAGAAATTAAAACAACCATCTTAATAAATTAAATCAATTTACTGATAATCAGAGCTTTGCGGTATTTAAAGTCGCGCAAACAGTGTATATTTTGAAAAAATCAAAATGGCATATCTGGAACATTATCATACAAAATTTGAGCAAGGCAAATTTTATCACATCTATAATCGGTCAATAGACAAAAAATTACTTTTTAAGTCTAGTGAAAATTACGAATTCTTTTTAAGAAGGTGGATGAAGTATATGGGAGATTGTCTGGATGTTTATGCTTATTGCTTAATGGGAAATCACTATCATTTTTTGGTACATGTTAGACGTACTGAAACGGTTGGATCTACGCATGATTTTATAGCTCATAATTTACAAAGGTTGTTTAAATCGTATGCCTTAGCTTTTAATCATCAGCATGCAAGGACAGGTACATTATTCCAAAAGCCTTATAAACGTGTACATGTGGATAGTGATGAATATGTAAGCAAACTTATTCATTACATACATAATAATCCGCAAAAACATGAAGTGGTTTATGATTTTCGTAATTGGAAATGGAGTTCGTATAATGCCATTTTAAAGAAAAACAGGCAAATTGTATCTCCAATTAAAGTTCTAAATTGGTTTGGTGGCATTGAGGAATTCAAATTGTTTCATTTGAGTAAAACCAATGAGTTGGATATTTCCGCTTTTATAGATTTAGAGTGATATAGCTTTACTAACTTTGTAAAAGTTAGTAAAGCTGGTAGGAGTAGCTCTGTTTTCCCCAATCCAACTTTTTTACCAAACCATTGGTATTTCAATTAATAGGGCTTTGGTTTTTGAGGAGGTGGCTTTAATTTGAATTTTATCAGTTTCAGAGATCCCTATTGCATCGCGGCGGCCGAGTGTATTATTTTCAACTTCAATGGCACCTTCGATTACGATTAGAAAGGCACCTTGACGAGGACCATGTAAGGAATATTCAATGGTTTCCTCTAAATCCAACTCGGTTAAGTTAAAATAAGTGTCTTGATTGACTTGAAGTGAATCTATATTTGAACCCAAAGGTGATACCACCGTTTTCCATTGGCCAATAAAATCAGTAGTAGTATAGGTTCGTTGGTCGTACCGTGGAGTAATATTTTTCAGTTTAGGCATGACCCAAATTTGAAACAATTCAACGGGCTTGGTCGGGCTATCATTAAATTCAGAATGATAAATCCCAGATCCGGCAGACATTATTTGCACATCGCCCGCTTGAATGATCCCTTTATTGCCTGCCGAATCCTCGTGGGCCAGTGCCCCTTTTAGTGGTATTGTAACAATTTCCATATTATCATGGGGGTGCTTCCCAAATCCCATTCCACCAGCCACATAATCGTCATTCAATACACGCAGTGCCCCAAAATGAATTCGGGCGGGGTTATGGTAGGAGGAAAAGCTGAAACTGTAAGCGGTTTTTAGCCAACCATGATCTGCGGTGCCTCGGGTATTTGCTGGGTGAAGTTCGGTTTTCATCTTAATTAAAATTAATGCTGAGCCAAGAAATTTGATCAATAAACAATCAATATAGGTTAGTTTAAAAGAGTCGAGACAATAAGCTCCGACTCCATTAAAATCCTAAACCCCAATTTTTTTTGGGAAATTATGTATCCAAACTAAAGGTATTGATTTGCGTTGCTTGCATTTAAATCTTCAAAGGCTGATTTTAATCGGGCCACAAAGGTTTCTTCGCCTTTTCTCAACCAAACACGTGGGTCATAATATTTTTTATTAGGAGAATCTTCCCCGGTAGGGTTGCCAATTTGACCTTGCAAATAGGCTTCGTTGGCCTTGTAGAAACCTAAAATACCTTCCCAGAATGCCCATTGTAAATCAGTGTCAATATTCATTTTTATGGCACCATATGAAATTGCTTCGCGAATCTCCTCACGCGATGATCCTGATCCACCGTGGAAAACGAAATTGATCGGTCTTTCATCCTTTAAGTTATATTTTTCACAAATAAAATCTTGGGAGTTTTTCAAAATCACGGGTTGTAGTTTGACGTTTCCGGGCTTATAAACCCCGTGAACATTTCCAAAAGCCGCAGCGATGGTAAATCTGTGTGAAATTTTGCTTAATTCTTCATAGGCATAAGCCACTTCAGAAGGTTGGGTATATAATTTAGATGAATCTACATCTGAATTATCAACTCCGTCCTCTTCGCCACCAGTTACCCCTAATTCAATTTCAAGGGTCATCCCTATTTTTGACATACGGCTAAGGTATTTGGCACAAATTTCGATATTCTCTTCGATGGGCTCCTCAGATAAGTCGATCATATGAGAAGAGAAAAGCGGTTGGCCAGTCTCGGCATAAAACTTTTCACCTGCATCCAATAAACCGTCTAACCAAGGCAATAATTTTTTTGCGCAGTGGTCGGTATGTAAAATAACTTGAACTCCATATGCTTTAGCCATTTGGTGTACGTGATGAGCTCCCGAAATCGAACCTGCGATAGCAGCCTCCTGATTTGTATTTGCCAATGTCTTTCCCGCGTAAAATACACCTCCTCCGTTTGAGAATTGAATAATTACTGGAGAATTAACGGCTTTGGCAGCTTCTAAAACGCCATTAACGGTATCAGTTCCTGTTACGTTTACGGCAGGAATTGCAAATTGATTCTTTTTTGCGATTTCAAATAACTCTTGCACGGCATCTCCGTGTAGTACTCCTTTTTGATCGGCTAAACTTGACATATGTATATTTATCTTTTGAAATAACTTATTATTTAGGAATAAACAGCTTGATTTATAGCGTTAAAGCTGCAAACTTACTAAGATTTGTGTTAAAAATGAAGTGGATTTATAAGAAAAGTACAATTTTTATTTAGGCCCAAAAAATATTTTCAGTTACACTCTTGTTTGTATTATTATTTTTTCTACCTTTGCACTCCCGTTCCACAAACGCAGTTTTTCATTCAGAAAGAGGTTGGCAGAACTTCTCGAATTTATTTAAAACATAAAAATGCGGGTTGGACAGGGATTAAAATGGAGGTAAGTCTCTGTTTTTGTGTCAGAACTGGTATTGATTAATGTAAGTTGAATGCCCAGCCCATTAATTAAGTATTAAGCTACACAAGGTTATATTCGCTGTAAATACAGTGGGATGACCTTGTCGCCTATCACCAATTCTGTCTTTTATTGTGTTTCCGATCTCGTTGAAAAGCGAATGTGATTAGTACTTACAACAAGCCAAGTTAGCCTTGTAAGCATATTTTTTAATAAATAAAATATAATATGTCAGGAATTATCGGTAAAAAAGTCGGAATGACCAGCCTATACATGGAAGATGGAAGATCCATTGCATGTACGCTGATTGAGGCTGGACCTTGTGTAGTAACGCAGGTTAAAACTGTAGAGAAAGAAGGCTATAATGCTGTTCAAATCGGCTACGGTGAGAAAAAAGAAAAGCACACAACAAAATCTTTGTTGGGACATTTCAAAAAAGCTAAAACAACTCCAAAGAAAAAATTGGTAGAATTTCGCACGTTTGAGCAGCCTTTGTTATTAGGGGATGTTTTGACGGTTGAGATTCTTGAGTTAGATACTTATGTGGATGTGGTTGGCACATCTAAGGGTAAGGGATTTCAGGGTGTTGTTAAGCGTCATGGTTTTCATGGAGTGGGTGGTCAAACACACGGTCAGCATAATCGTGGTCGTCACCCGGGTTCTATTGGAGCATGTTCTTTCCCAGGTAGGGTATTTAAAGGCTTGCGTATGGCGGGTCGAACGGGTGGAGATCGGGTTAAGGTTCAAAACCTACAGGTTTTGAGAATTTATCCGGACAAAAACCTTTTGGTTGTTTCGGGATCCGTTCCGGGAGCAAAGAACTCGTACGTCATCATTGAAAATTAGATTTGAAGGGCATAGCCTAAAAAAATAGACATTCTGAATCATGGAATTAGCAGTATATAACATAGCAGGGAAAGACACAGGAAAGAAAATTACTCTTTCTGATGAGATCTTTGGAATTGTTCCTAATGAGCATGTGGTTTACTTAGACGTGAAGCAATATTTAGCGAATCAACGTCAGGGAACTCACAAAGCGAAGGAGCGTGCAGAAGTATCGCGTTCAACACGTAAGATAAAGAAGCAAAAAGGAACGGGTGGAGCTCGTGCGGGTTCGATGAAGTCGCCTTTGATGAAAGGTGGAGGTCGTATTTTCGGACCACGCCCACGTGATTATCATTTCAAGTTGAATAAAAAAGTTAAGTCGTTGGCACGCCAGTCGGCATTTGCGGCTAAGGCTCAATCGGGAGACATCGCGATTTTGGATACGGTTGCTTTTGATGCGCCCAAAACTAAGGCCTACATTGCTATGTTGAAGGCATTATCATTGGATACCACAAAAACCTTGTTGATCACTCAAGAAGCTGATAAGAACGTTGTTTTATCTGGACGTAATGTTCCAAAAACGAAGGTTTCGAATGCAGCAGATGTGAATACATATGATTTAGTTAATGCAACCAAATTGTTAATTACCACGGGAGCGATTGAGAAGATAGAGTCAACATATAGTAGTAAATAATTTTCAGAACGCGGTTCTGTTATAAACGAAATAAAAAATGGGCATTATTAAACGTCCGGCCTTGACTGAAAAGTCTCAAGCCATGCAAGAAAAAGGCAAGTATGTGTTTGTTGTTGAGTTGACGGCAAACAAAATTGAAATTGCCAAAGAGGTTAAAAAAATGTACGGAGTAGAAGTTAAAGACGTACAGACCATGCGTCAAATTGGAAAGAAAAAATCCAAGAGTACACGTACCAAAGTTACTTCAGGTCGCACGTCAACCATCAAGAAAGCGATTGTTACGGTAGCGATGGGTGAGGTGATTGATTTTTACCAAGGAATTTAAGCAAATAATTAAGGGGGTTCATCCCGATAAATTGAACTTTTAAATGGCATCAATTAGAAAATTAAAACCAACAACTCCAGGACAGCGTCACCGCATAGCGCCGACGTTCGAGGAGATCACGACCGACAAACCTTATAAGCCCTTATTGGAGCCTATTAAGCGTACCGGTGGTCGTAATGCAGATGGACGTCGTTCTATGCGTTACATCGGTGGTGGGCATAAGCGCCGTTACCGTGTTATTGATTTTATTCGTGCGAAGCATGATGTACCTGCGACGGTATTGACTGTGGAGTATGATCCAAATCGTACTTCTCGTATTGCTCTTATTGAGTATGCGGATGGAGTAAAAACATACATCTTGGCTCCTACGGGAATTCAGGTGGGTCAAACAGTTATTTCAGGAGAGAAGGTAGCACCGGAAGTTGGAAATACACTGCCATTGGCCAATATCCCATTGGGTACAATTGTTCACGCGATTGAGTTGCAACCAGGCAGAGGAGCTGAAATGGCTCGTTCGGCTGGTACGTATGCTCAGTTATTAGCGCGTGATGGAAAATATGCTACGTTGAAGTTGCCTTCAGGTGAGATGCGTATGGTATTGGCTCGTTGTTCTGCAACGATCGGTACGGTATCAAATTCAGATCACATGAATGTGAACTTAGGAAAAGCAGGTCGTCATCGTTGGTTGGGTCGTCGTCCACGTGTTCGTGGAGTGGTTATGAACCCAGTTGATCACCCAATGGGTGGTGGTGAAGGTCGTGCCTCTGGAGGTCACCCTCGTTCACGTACTGGTTTATTGGCTAAGGGTAAGAAAACTCGTAATCCAAAAAAACACACTAATCGTCTTATCATCAGTAGAAGAAAAAAATAGTAGATGGCACGTTCACTAAAAAAAGGTCCTTACATTGATTACCGCCTTGACAACAAGGTACAGGCTATGAATGATTCCGGCAAAAAGTCGGTTATCAAAACATGGTCTAGACGTTCAATGATTTCTCCAGATTTCGTAGGTCATACATTTGCAGTTCATAATGGGAATAAATTCATTCCTGTGTTTGCAACTGAAAATATGGTTGGCCATAAATTAGGAGAGTTTTCCCCAACGCGTAACTTCCGAGGTCACGTGGCGAAAAAAGACAAAGGTAAAAGATAAATATTTAAAGGCCTTTGGGTCTTGTAATCAGATATTGTAAAATGGAAGCAATTGCTAAATTAAGAAATGTCCCTACGTCGCCTCAGAAGATGCGTATTGTAGCTGATATGGTACGAGGACAAAAAGTATCCAAAGCATTGGGTATTTTAAAGTTTGAGGCCAAAGTAGGAGCGAAATCAATCGAGAAATTATTGCTCTCGGCGGTTTCCAACTGGCAAAATAAGCATGTGGATGCTAAAATCGAGGAAGCGGACTTATTTATCAAGACGATTTTCGTAGATGGAGGGTCTTCAATAAAGCGTTTACGTCCGGCACCGCAAGGAAGAGGGCATCGTATTTTGAAGCGTTCAAATCACATTACCCTGATAGTGGCTTCTTCGGTGGCTCCTATTTTGGAAGAAACTACAGCAGAATAATTAACTATTAGATAAAACAAGAAATGGGACAAAAAATTAACCCCGTTGGATTAAGATTAGGTATCGTCAGAGGTTGGGATTCTAATTGGTACGGTGGAAAGACTTTCGCAGATAAGCTTGTTGAAGACGAGAAAATCAGAAAGTATGTAGCTGCTCGTATACCAAAAGGATCTATCTCTAAAGTTATCATAGAGCGTACATTAAAGCGCATTACGCTAACAATCAATACGGCTCGTGCTGGTGTGGTTATTGGAAAGCAAGGTGCTGAAGTGGATAAAGTAAAAGAGGAGTTAAAGAAAATCACTGGTAAAGATGTTCAGATTAACATCTTTGAGATTAAGCGTCCTGAAATAGATGCGAAATTAATCGGGGAAGCTATTGCGTCTCAATTACAAGCTCGTATTTCTTTCCGTCGTGCGATGAAACAAGCGATTGCTTCGGCGATGCGTGTGGGTGCACAAGGAATTAAATTGAAATTATCTGGTCGTTTAGGGGGTGCTGAAATGGCTCGTTCTGAAGGATATAAGGAGGGTCGTATTCCATTGCATACATTACGTGCAGATGTGGATTATGCCATTTCAGAAGCATTAACTGTGTACGGTAAGATTGGTATTAAAGTATGGGTTTTCCGTGGAGAGATTTTTGGAAAGCCAGATTTGTCACCAAATGCTAACATGGGCTTGCAGTCAACTTCGGCTGATTCTCGTCCAGGTGATCGTGGTCCTCGTGGCCGTGATGATGATCGCAGAGGAGGTCGTAGACGTCCTGAAGGTGCACCTGATGCAGGTGGAGATCGCAATAAACCAAGTGCTGGCGCTGCAAATCGCGGTCGTGGAGGAAAGCGCTAAAATATATTTGATTTAGATATTAGACTTTTAATAAGATGTTACAACCTAAAAGAACCAAATTTCGTAAGTCGCAGAAAGGCCGCGTAAGAGGCGTTGCTACTCGTGGACACGAAATTGATTTTGG
>CAMDRO010000060.1 GCA_945906795.1 Spirosoma fluviale | reverse complement strand
ATATTTATTTTTTTTAAAAATTTACTTACATAAAACCCAATTCTAATTTGGCCACCTCTGACATCATATCTTGTGCATATGGAGGATCAAAAGTAAGCTCAACCGAAACCTCAGCGATTCCTTCTATTTCCCTAACAGCCTTTTCTATGTCCACCGGAATACTTTCGGCCGAAGGACAAGAGGGAGAAGTTAGCGTCATTAATATGTACACATTGTTGACCGGGAATATTTTCACGTCGTAGATTAAACCTAATTCATATACGTCAACGGGGATTTCTGGATCGTAGACAGTTTTAATCGCCTTGATCACTTTTTCCTTAAGTTCCACCTCCGTCATTGCTAAGGATGTCGTTGTTTTCTCTTCCATATTTTTTTTACTTCGCTGAAAAGGCCAAAGCATAATTTTTCATTTGTTTTACCATGGATAATAAACCATTCGATCGAGTTTGAGCTAAATGCTGGCTCATCCCAATTTGATCAATAAAATATAAATCCGCCTTCATGATCTCCTCCGCCGTGTGATTGGACAATACTCGGATCAACATGCTAATTAAACCCTTGACGATCACCGCTTCTGAATCCGCTTCAAAAACTAAATGATCCCCCTGCTTTTCTGCATGTAACCACACTCGGCTTTGACAACCCTTAATGACATTTTCTTCCGTCTTAAAAGCTTCAGATAAACTAGGCAACTTTTTACCTAGGTCAATCAAATACTCATATTTATCAGCCCAATCATCAAATAGGCCAAATTCCTCAATCAATTCATTTTGAGTCTCTTGTATGCTATAAGCCATTATTGCAACATGTTAATCGTCCTACCTAAAGCTTTCACAAATAAATCTATTTCTTCAAACGTGTTATAAAACGCAAAAGAAGCCCGGCAAGTTCCCACTAACCCGTAACGTTTCATTAGGGGTTGAACACAATGATGTCCCGTGCGAATCGCTATGCCAAATTTATCCAATAAAACGCCGATGTCTTGAGGATGCAAACCATCGATGACAAAACTAATCACGGCAATTTTATCCGCTGCAGTCCCAACGATTCTTAAACCAGGAATCACACTTAATTGTTCCGTAGCATAGGCCAAGAGCGCTAATTCTTGTTGGAATAAAGCTTCTTTTGAAAATCCATTCACATAATCGATCGCCGCAGAAAAAGCAATTACATCCGCGATATTGGGAGTTCCTGCCTCAAATTTATAGGGCAATTCGTTGTAAGTCGTCCCTTCAAATGAAACCTCCTTAATCATTTCACCCCCTCCTTGATACGGTGGCATGGAATCCAATAATTCGCGTTTTCCATACAATACCCCAAGGCCCGTAGGTCCAAATAATTTATGCGCAGAAAAGGCAAAAAAGTCGATGTCTAATTTTTGTACATCTACATCTAAATGAGCAATGGACTGTGCCCCGTCAATCAATACTTTTGCCCCATGCGCATGGGCCAATTGGATCATTTCGGCAATGGGATTAATCGTCCCTATTGCATTAGAAACATGATTAACGGCCACTAATTTCACGCGAGAGTCCAATAAATTACGGTAGGCCTCTAAATCTAGTACCCCTCGATCATCCACCGGAATGACCTCGATGATCGCGCCTTTTTCTTCGGCGATCATTTGCCATGGCACAATATTAGAATGATGCTCTAAATTCGAGATTAAAATCTTATCCCCTTTTGAAAAATTAGCACGACCAAACGTTTGAGCCACTAAATTGATACTTCCTGTCGTTCCAGCAGTGAATATGATTTGATCCGAGGAGGGAGCATGAATAAATTCCTTTATTTTTGTTCTCGTTAATTCATATGCTGCGGTCGCACGCTCAGCTAGCGTATGAAGACCCCGATGAATATTCGCGTTGTCTGTTTTATAATAATGCGATAAGGCCTCCATAACAACGGATGGCTTCTGTGTGGTCGCTGCATTATCAAAATAAATCAAAGGTGAACCGTTGACCCGCTGATCTAACACCGGAAAATCTTGCCTAATTTTATGTATATCTAAAGTCATCATGATAAAGTTAATCCTAAGGAAGCCTGTATTTTATTCACAATTTTTTCGGATAATTCCGCACGAATTTCTTCATGATCTAATTTGTCAATCACCTGTTGAACGAAGGCCAACAACAATAAAGTCTGAGCAGTAGCTTTCGAAATTCCCCTCGATCGCAGGTAAAATAAGGCCTCGTCGCTCAACTGGCCAGTGGTCGTTCCATGTGAACATTTTACGTCATCCGCCCAAATTTCCAATTGGGGTTTTGTGTTCATCGTCGCTCGATCTGAGGCTAAAACATTTTTGCAACTTTGGAAGGCATTCGTTTTTTGAGCATCGGGGCGAACAAATATTTTACCATTGAAAACGCCCGTTGCATTTCCCATCAAAACCCCTTTATATAATTCATTGGACTCCGAATGAGGCATGCGATGGTCTACCACCGAGTGGGTATCCATTAATTGGTCTTCCCCTGGAATGTATAAACCATTCAGATTAGACACGACTTGTGGACCGTCAATGTAGAAATGCAGGTTGTTGCGTAAATAAGCCGCATTAATCGAAAAGGTAAACGCATCGACCAACGAGCTTTCTTGTTGGAATATAAACGTATGATCCACATGGGTAATACTTTGCTGCAAATCTTGATCTTTAATTAAGGTCAAATGGGCATTTTTTGAAACCCAAATCTCCTGCACATAATTAGATAAGATCGCATGGCTAGACTCAGAACGCTGTTGTTCAAACCAAGTAATTTCCGAATCCTCCTCTAAATAAACGAACAATTTTGATTGTATGGCGGTGTCTTGTTGGCCCGAAACCAAATAATGATGCACAAAAGGCTCCGCAATTTTAACCCCCTTCTTGACCCATAAAACAGCATGATCAGCCACCAAAGCTTCGTTTAAATCATACAAAGAGTTTTGATCCAAAATAGGATTTCTTGCCTTCCATACTGAATCGAATGCAGGATTTTGAACCATAAATTCGGACATAGTTAAAAGGGCAATCCCATGAGGCAAGGTCCCTTCAGAACTGGTATTCCCGTTTAATGTCTGAATAATGGCAAAAGAATTCCATACAGGTTTTGGGAAATCAACGCTGATTGACTCTGGCGCCCAGTGCCAATTATGCTCATTTAAATGCTTTAAAGAGGCATATTTCCACTCTTCCCATTTGCTGGTCGGAAAACCTTTGTTTATAAATTTTCCTAGAGCCAATTGCTGAGCTTCGGTCAATGAATGACTTTTTTTAATACTGTCTACTAATGAATTCTCTAACATTTTATCTAGTCTAAGGCAGAAATAATCCAATCGTATCCTCTCTCTTCTAATTCCAGGGCCAAATCCTTGTTGCCCGATTTCACAATCTTTCCTTTGTACAATACGTGTACAAAATCGGGAATGATGTAATCCAAAAGCCTTTGGTAATGCGTCACTAATATGGTTGCATTCTGTGGTGTTTTTAATTTATTGACTCCCTCGGCCACGATGCGAAGTGCATCGATATCCAATCCAGAATCCGTCTCGTCCAAAATGGCTAATTTAGGCTCTAGCACTGCCATTTGGAATATTTCATTTCTTTTTTTTTCTCCACCGGAAAAGCCTTCATTTAGGGCTCTGCTTAATAAAGATTGGTCTATGTTTACGTAGGCCATTCTTTCTTTAAACAATTTCAAAAACTGAACGGCATCCATCGCATCTTGACCTCGGTAAGCGCGAATTTCGTTGATCGCCGACTTCATAAAATTGGTGGTAGAAACTCCAGGAATCTCTACAGGATATTGAAAAGCTAAAAACAAACCCTCCGCAGCACGTGCCTCAGGCGATAAGTCTAATAAATCTTTTCCGAAAAATTCCACTGAACCTTCGCTTACTTCATAATCCGACCTTCCGGCTAAAACAGAAGCTAAGGTTGATTTACCAGAGCCATTAGGTCCCATGATGGCATGCACTTCGCCCGCATGAACTTCTAAATTAATTCCATTGAGAATTTCCTTCTCCCCGATTCTTGCATGTAAATTTTTTACTGACAGCATATACTGATATTTTACGTATTGAAATACAAAATTAAGGCCATAAAATTTCAAAAACCATAGTTAATTTAGATTCACTCTAAATAGAATCAATTTTATCAAAAAAAAATGATACATTTGTTTTCATTTATTTCAAAATCTTGCAAAGATATGATCACGATCACGGATTTAGCTGCCAGTCGAATTAAAGAATTAAGATCTAAAGAGGGTTTAACGGAGGATTTTAATATTCGGGTTGCGGTAGAGGGAGGCGGTTGTTCCGGCTTGATGTACAATTTAGATTTTGCCTCAGCGCCACAGGCGAATGATATGATTTTTGAGGATAAGGGTGTTAAAGTGATGGTGGATAAGAAATCAATCTTATATTTGGCTGGAACGGAATTAGATTTCTCGGACGGCTTAAATGGCAAAGGTTTTCAATTCAAAAACCCTAATGCATCTCGTACCTGTGGATGTGGAGAAAGTTTCTCGATCTAATTAAAATTGAATTTGAGCTTGCTTACTATTTAAAATATAAGGCTTTAATAAGTTGAAGACGTGAAAAATGGGTAAACCCATCACGGTATAAAAAGAGCCTTCGAGTTTTTCAATCCCTGCCATGCCGATAAAATCCTGGACGCCATAGGCACCGGCTTTATCTAATCCAAATCCCCCTTTCACGTACCAATCCACTTCCCAATCGGCCAAAAGCCTAAAGGAAACCCT
The DNA here is from genome assembly GCA_945906795.1 of Spirosoma fluviale. Lineage (GTDB taxonomy): Bacteria > Bacteroidota > Bacteroidia > Cytophagales > Spirosomataceae > Aquirufa > Aquirufa fluvialis_F. The sequence continues at coordinate 10,333 of CAMDRO010000060.1, read as the reverse complement.
GGCTGAATCGGCGATAGATATGGTTTCATTGGGTGTAATGAGTGTAATTCCCGTAATGACTTCATGCGTTTTCCCAGATAAACATTGGAGCATCTCCCTAGCCTCAGACTTATCAACCGGCTTATTTAAAATTTTATTTTCCAAAATAACCACCGTATCAGCGGCTAAAATGATCGCATGTGGGTTGATATCAGCCAAGATCCGTGCCTTTTTTTCGGAAAGAAAAACAGGAACCTCTTGCAAGGGCATATCGGCCGGAAAAGATTCATCTACCTCCGAGGCAACAACAGAAAAATCAAAACCTGCTTGGCTTAAAATCTCACGCCTGCGGGGAGAGTTGCTAGCTAAAATGAGTGGGAAACTTAAACTGAGTGTCGATTGCATATCTCAAAATTAGCCCAAATTAGATTAATCATATAGGTAGATAAAAAAAATAATTTAAAATCATTTGCAATTAATGTATAAACATTTAATTTTGCGACATCAAATTTATATAGGATGACCATATCGGAAGAATTAAAGCAGTCGAGTTTCCAAAATGAGGAAACAAAAGCCATAGTTAATTTAATTTTCACGGGCAATTTTATCATTCAAAAGCAACAGGAATTACTCAAGCCATTTGGAATAAGCATGCAACAATTTAACGTATTGCGTATCCTAAAGGGCCAAAAAGGTCAGGCCATCACAGTTTTATCGATTACCGAAAGGATGTTAGACAAGATGTCGAATGCATCTCGTTTGGTGGATAAACTATTTGTTAAAAAATTAGTTTCAAGAGTACCCTGTGAAAAAGACCGTCGGGCCGTAGATATATTCATTCTTCCAGCCGGGCTCGCCTTATTGGATAAAATTGATGTGCGCCAACAAACATTTGGGGAACAAATTAACCAACTTGGAAACGGTAAACTTAAAGAATTAAATGAATTGTTGGATCAATTCAGAAAAAGTATTTTATAACAATTAAAATTAAAAACAATATGTCAATTATCGATTCGCTATCATGGCGTTATGCAGTAAAAAGAATGAATGGGAAAAAAGTTTCTCAAGACAAATTAGACACCTTATTAGACGCGATTCAGCTATCCGCTTCTGGTTTTGGGTTGATGCCTTATCAAATATTGATGGTGGAGGACGCCGATTTAAAGGCTAAAATTCAGCCGATTGCCTATGGCCAACCGCAAATTGTAGAATCGTCTCATCTACTTATTTTTGCAGCTTGGAACGAAGTTACTGCAGCGCAAGTAGACGCCTACATGAACTTGATCGTTGAAACTCGAGGCATGTCATTGTCGGATTTAGGTGATTTTAAGGGAGCGATTATGGGATCAATGGGCCACAGAACAAAAGAACAGCAAGCACAATGGGCTGACCGTCAGGTTTATTTAGCAATGGGCACTGCATTAGCTGCCGCCGCTGAATTACGGATTGACACTACGCCGATGGAAGGATTTATTCCTGCCAAATTAGATGAATTATTAGGCTTAAAGGCCAAAGGCCTACATTCCGTACTTATGCTAGCGATCGGAGAACGCGATGAAGCGACCGATTACATGGTCAACGTGAAAAAGGTAAGAACTCCGAAAGCGGAATTGTTTGTGCAACTTTAAATCATTGAACAGGTAAATTCAGAACATTGCTGAATTTGTTGAATTTTTAAAGAAAGGCTCCTCTGTGGAGCTTTTTTTATGGGGTTAAAAATGATTAGGTTCTAGATAAAAAATAGTCAAATTTTAAAGAAGAAAAAGATATTTCCTCATAAAACGCGTATTAAAAATACAATTTTGAAGGCTAAATACAATCAATTTTTTGTTTAGAGAATAGTTATAGCGTGCACCTTTGAAATCCACAATACCAATAATATATATTTAATCCTTGCGAAATAGTAACTTATAAGTTACCTTTGATTGAATGGAAAAAGTTAGACAGGTAATTGCTTTTCAGAACCACTTTGAAGATTTTTTGAAAATGCAACCTGTAAAGGTTCAGGACAAAATATACAAGGTTATTGAAGCAATTGAGACTCTAGAAAGAGTTCCAGTCAATTATTTAAAGGCAATGGCAGGCACGAAAGGTCTATATGAGGCAAGAATAAAATTAGGATCCGACATCTGGAGGGTATTTTGCTTTTTTGATCAGGGAAAACTCATCATATTGCTAAACGGATTCGCTAAAAAGTCTCAGAAAACCCCTAAAAAAGAACTAGTGAAAGCTATTAATTTGATGGATTTATATTACTCAGAAAAAAACAAAAGATAATGGAAACAAAAAGTTGGACAGAAATAAAAGAAACGATTTACGGTGAAAAGGGGACTAAAAGGAGAGATGAACTTGACCGGGATTTTGAATCTTTTAAAATTGGCTTATTACTGAAAAAAGCAAGAGAACAAAAGCAATTGACACAAGACCAGTTGGCTGAAATGGTTAATAAGAAAAGAACTTACATTTCGCGTGTCGAAAACAATGGGAGCAACCTGACTTTAAAGACTCTGTACGACATTGTTGAAAAAGGACTTGGTGGAAAGGTTAAAATCTCAATTGAATTAGATTAATAATTTACAAGACATTGGAGGTTACATACTTAAATCACGTTTTGCTTCTTATCATTTCAGTGCTGGTAGACAGTTTTGAAATCGCAAAATCTTGTTTTGCAAATCGTTAACGATAAGTGCCAAAAATCGCTATAAATTAGAAGTGTACTCAAATGTGTAATTATTATGAATACTAAATTTACATGCTAAACATCAAAAACTTGACGATGCTAGAAAAATATTAATCAAATTTAAAGTGTTGATAGTGGTTTCATTCAGACCATAGCTGAATTTGTAAATAATAAAGAAAGGCTCCCTCTGTGGAGCTTTTTTCATGGAAGGATCAAAAAGATTTGTCTCATATATTTTTTCGTAAAAATCAATGCTAATAAGTTATTTTGTTTGCTATTTTTAGATTTAAAAAAATCTAGATAAAAAAATTGTAATTTGAACTTCAGATTCACCGTTTTAGTCTTTGATATCTAACTTTATGAAAAAAATAGTTGTTTTAATTCTTTTAATTTCATCTTTCAATACAATTGCTCAAAAAGCGGATGTCCGAGTTGAAATATTTGATTTAAAAGAGGATGTAAAGAAACTTTAATCAGAAAATCAAAGGCTTTCAATTGATTTATCTATTTCATCAACAAAGTATGAAAATAGAATATTGGATTTGGGAGCTAAAATTGAAGATTTAAAGTTTGAATTAAATGTTTTAAAAAGAATTGTAGAGCAATATCGTAATAATGTAAGTAATAACTCTAATTCAACTTCTACACCCAAAACCTCTACTTCTGAAGAAAATGTTGTTGAAAAAACAGTAGCAAAACCAAAACCTCAATCTTCCTCACAATGTTCTGCCACAACTAAAAAAGGAACACGATGCTCTCGTTCAGCTCGTTCTAATGGTTTATGTTGGCAACACGGAGGCTAATTAAACCGTTATGGAAGAAAATGATAAACTGTTAATTAATGAAAAGAATACATTAACCTCCATTAATGTTTTAGCAATTATTTTATCTATTTATGTTCTCTCAATTTTCATCATTGAAACCATTTTCACTTTACCATCTGAAATATTAAAGGTTTTAGATTTCGTTGATAATATCATATGTGTATTCTTTCTTATAGATTTCTTTATTAGGTTTTATAAAGCAGAGAGTAAATTACAATTTATGAAATGGGGTTGGATTGATTTGATTTCATCAATTCCATCTTTTGATGCTTTTAGATTTGGGAGGTTGTTAAGATTAATAAGATTATTTAGAGTATTGAGAGCATTTCGTTCTACAAAGCACATAATTAATCACATCTATAAGAAAAAATCAAATGGTGCCTTTACTACGGTAGCCATCATTGCAATATTAACTCTGATATTTTCCTCAATATCAATTTTACAATTTGAAAATGCTCCTAAAAGTAATATCAAAACGGCTGAAGATGCCATATGGTGGGCGTGTTCAACTATATCAACTGTTGGGTATGGTGATAAATTTCCAGTTACAACCGAGGGTAGAATTATTGGTGTGATATTGATGATTGTTGGTGGTGGATTATTTGCTACAATGAGTGGCTTTTTTGCATCGTGGTTTGTTGATGACCAAAATAGTAAATCAGATCATAAACTTTAAATAATTAGCTATGGGATTAGGTAATACATTTACGAATGCAATTGTACGTGAAATTGGTAGAAATTACGGAAAGGCAATTTCCAATTCATTAATGGGCAACGCCCATTCTACACCCATTTCAATAGCATCTTCAAATTCAATTAAAAGCCGAGGTGGGCGAAAATATGAAACCAAATTAGATGAATATTTGGAGAAATTTGAGATAAAAGGAGCTGTTGCTACTTTTAATAGTGGCCAAAATATGTATAATGCATTCTTTGAGTTAGCTTCAGAAGCAAAGGCTGATAATCAAATTAGCTTATACGAAATAAGTTATTTGGCTGATAAGGTGGTAGATACAACTAAAGGTTTAATTAAAGTTGAGAATGCTTTAATTGAATTAGGAGATGAGGGAAAGGCTGAAATTATATCCCAAAAGAAAACTGATTTGTATGAATTTTTAGAAGAGTTGGATAACGGATTATTAGTTGATGAATTAACAGTGTCTCCACTTTCAACAACACAGAAAATTGCATTCCCATTATCTCTTTTAGCTTTAGATAGAATTGTTCTTTTCCCTAAATCATTCGGAAGTTACTTTTGGGCAATTTTTGGAGTTGGTTTAACATATTTCAGTATCAATAATTCTTCATCAACGAAAAATGGATTCTATGTTTTAGCTATTTATACCATATTGATTAATCCGATTTCAAAGGGAGGTATTTGGAAGCTATTAAAATTAAGAAAGAACGAAAAACGAACCATTGAATTGGCAAAGCAATTAAAAGAAACCTTACGGTTACTTTTGAAAAAATAATAACACCCTAAATAAATCTAAAATGAAAAATCTACTTACGATTGCATTTATTTTAACTGCATTTATTTCAAATGCTCAATCTGAAAAAGTTGAGCAATATTGTGAAGTTGTAGGAATGGCCAGAATAATGAGCAGTAAAGTAAACATTATCATAGATTATGGAGAAGCAAAAAGCGTTTGGAAAGACAATAGAGTAAAGAATGAAGATGGGAGTGTGAAAAAGTTTAATTCTATGATTGATGCATTAAACTTTTTGGGAACTGATGGTTGGAAGCTGGTTAATGCTTTTCTGATTACTACTGGTGGACAGGATGTTTATCATTATGTTTTCAAAAAAGAATTTGAAAAGAAGGATACTACACAGTAATATAATTTTTAAATTATTTTGATTAAAGCCATTATGAAAAATTTGATTTTAATGTTTTTTGTTTTTTTGAATTTGAACGTTGCAAAATCCCAAACAAAAACCATCACATTAATAGAAAGGAATATCAATTCCTTTAAAGTAAAATATTAAAAAATTTCAAATTTGGATAGCGATGAAATACAATATAAATTTTCATTAGATTTTAGCAAACCAACAAATTCCTATTCGGCGCATTTAAAAGGTATAAATTTTGAAACTAAAATTGAATATAATACTTTTTACAAAGATTTGACATCTGCTTATAAGCAAATGAATTCTGGTGAAGCGGCTGATGTTAAATGGGATAGAGACAAATATAGGCTTTCTCTTTATGATACCACCATAATTCCAATTCCGGATTTAATTTTAGCTGAAAATGATGATTTATCTACTAAAATTCGCCTTAATAAAAGAAATGTGAATGACCTTTTAAAAATAATGTCCTCCATAGACTTTTTGGATAAAACCACTTCAAACTCATCAACAAATTTATTAATAGCAGACAAAAGTGATTCGTTATCAGAATCAAAAAAGGTGGAAGATGAAATTTTTACAGCAGTTGAACAACAGGCAGAATTCCCGGGAGGTCCACGTGCTTTTGGTGCTTATCTTCAGAATAATTTGAAATACCCATCAGCGGCACAACGCAAAAACGTAGGTGGTAAAGTATATGTTCAATTCGTTGTCAATACTGATGGAAGTGCAGATGATTTTAAAGTTTTAAAATCCGTAGGATTTGGTTGCGATGAAGAAGCTATTAGAGTGATTAAATCAGTGCCCAAATGGAATCCAGCCAAACAATCTGGCCGAGCGGTTCGTTCCCGATTCACTCAACCGATTACATTCGTTCTTTCAGAATAAGCTCGAATTCCGTTGATTTCAGACCTAATAAATTTATTTTAAACATTAAACCAAATTCAATTGAAAGATTTAATATTGAATATAATCCTCAAATTAACTGATCATTTGATCCAATCCTTTCACAGGCTTCAAACCCAGTTTAAGTCCCTCAGAAATCATAAAATCCCAACCAGAAGTAAAATCATTCCGGATCAAGCCATCTAAAATGGCTTCACGGATAGCGATTTTAATGAGGCCAACTTCCTTCCCCGGACCCATGTCAAATACGTCCATAATCACCTCACCGGAGAAAACGGGCTGAAAGCTTCGTAATGAATCACTCGCCTCTACCTCCCTCAATTTTTCTTCCACCGTATCAAAATTCCGCAAATATTTTTTGACCTTATCCCCATTTTTAGAAGTAATATCAGCTCTGCATAAAGTCATTAAAGCTTCTAATTCATCACCCGCCTCAAAAAGCAATCTCCTTAAAGCTGAATCAGTAATCTCTTCTTTAGATAAGGCAATAGGACGGAGATGTAAGCGGACTAATTTTTGCACCAACTTCATTTTCTCATTTAAAGGTAATTTAAACCTTTTGAAAATAGTAGGGACCTGCCTCGCTCCCATTTCCTCATGGCCATGAAAAGTCCACCCTTTTTGCTGCACAAACTTCTTGGTTTGAGGCTTGGCAATATCATGCAAAATAGCCGCCCAGCGCCACCAAAGATCATTTGTGTTTTTAGCTATATTATCAAGCACCTGTAAAGTGTGATAAAAATTATCCTTATGCCCCTTCCCTTCTTCCGTATCCACCCCCTTCAAATGCATGAATTCAGGGAAAATAATGGGCAAAATTTGACATGCATCCAACAATAAAAACCCATACGAAGGCCTATCCGAAAGTATGATTTTATTCAACTCCTCCGAAATACGCTCCATCGAAATAATAGACAATCGGTCTTTCTCCGTAGTTAATGCTTCAAAGGTTTCTGGAAAAATGTCAAAGCCCAACTGGGTAGCAAAACGAACCGCGCGCATCATGCGCAACGGATCATCCGAAAAAGTAATTCCAGGCTCTAAAGGGGTCCTAATTATCTTAGCTTGCAAATCACCAATCCCCCCAAATGGATCCAATAAGGTACCCCAATTGTCTTTATTGATCGAAACCGCTAATGCATTAATCGTAAAATCACGCCTATTTTGATCATCTTCCAAACTACCTTCTAAAACTAAAGGCTTCCGAGAATCCCGTTGGTATGACTCCTTCCTAGCCCCCACAAATTCCAAATCCCAGTCATCCACTTTCAACATCGCCGTTCCAAAATTCTTGAAAATAGAGACCGATTGTTCCGATAAATTAAATCGCTTCGCAACTTCTTCGGCTAAGCCTATTCCAGAACCCAAACAAACGATGTCAATGTCTTTACATTCGCGGGCCAACAAGCTATCTCGGACAAAACCTCCCACCACATAGGTTTCTAAGCCCAAGAAATCCGAGGCCTCCCCAATGATCTTGAAAATGGAATTTTCGATAATTTCTATGCCGGATTTCATCAAGATCTTATCATCGTATATTCACCACCAAATCCCAATTTAATTATTTTAGAAGATTTTAAGCCTCCCTTTTTATTCGAATTTTCTGGTTTTAAAATATAATCTACCTGCGATTTGATCGATTCTGAAATACTAGCAAAATCAGTCGGCGACGCAGCACCCGAAATATTGGCCGAAGTAGAAACAATTCCACGTTGGTAGCGATACACCAAACCCTTACAGAATTCATCCTTCAACAATCGGATCGCGATACTGCCATCGGGGCCCAACATATATTGACTCACATTTTTACCTTTGGGATATATGACAGTCAATGGATCCTCGGCAAACTCGACTAAATCCCACGCAATTTCAGGGACTTGCTCCACATATTCACTCAATTGCTCAATCTTAGAAATCAACAAAATCAATCCCTTATTTTCTGGTCGGTTTTTTATGTCAAATAGTTTTTCAATGGACGCATCCATACGGGCATCACAGCCCAAACCCCAAATGGTGTCACTTGGATATAATATTACACCTCCAGACTTTAAAGAGGCAATCGCATCAGCATATAGATTCAACATAATGGGTACAAAGGTAAGATTTAATTCCTCATTTATTAAGTCAAATCGCAATATTTGATCCAAATTGGCTACCTTTGTTTTCAATTGGGGCACATTAAATCCAATTGTTTTATTATGTTATCAGTACAAAAACAATTAATTGAAGCCTTAAAAAATGGCTTATTCTCCTTATTTGAAATTCAATCAAACGACTTGGTTTTGCAAGAAACCAAAAAGGAATTTGAAGGCACATATACATTTGTCGTTTTCCCTTATACCAAGCAAGCAGGTTTGGCACCTGCTGCCATTGCCGAGAAACTAGGCCAATATGTCAAAGAAAACTATGCCGGTATTAAAAAATTCCAAGTAGTTCAGGGATTCTTAAATTTCAGCTTCAGTGATGAGGTTTGGATAGAAGCTTTACATAAAATAGTTCAGGGCTCTCAAAAAATTTCTTTAGATAAAAAAGGCGAAAAGATTTTAATTGAATATTCATCCCCTAACACCAATAAACCCCTTCACTTAGGCCATTTAAGAAATAATTTTCTTGGATTTTCTGTGGCCAAGATATTAGATGCGGCTGGATATGAGGTCATCAAAACAAATTTGGTCAATGATCGAGGAATCCATATTTGTAAATCGATGCTCGCCTACCAACTTAAAGGCCAGGGAGAAACTCCTGCAATTAGTGGAATGAAAGGTGATCATTTGGTTGGAAAATATTATGTAGCCTTTGATCAATTATATAAAGAAGAAATTGCCGAATTGACCCAACAAGGAATAGATCTCGAAAAAGCCAAAAAAGAAGCACCTATACTCCTAAAAGCACAGGACATGTTGTTGGCATGGGAGAATGGAGATCCGGAAGTAATGAAACTTTGGGAAACCATGAATACATGGGTTTTTGCTGGTTTTGAGAAAAGCTATGCGCAAATGGGCGTTAGTTTTGATAAAATTTATAGGGAGTCGAACACCTATTTACTGGGTAAAAAATTGGTCGACGAAGGCTTGAAAGAGGGGGTGTTTTATCAAAAAGAAGATCAATCTGTGTGGATCAATTTAGAGGAAGAGGGATTGGATGAAAAATTGGTCTTGAGAAAAGATGGAACCTCCGTTTATATCACTCAAGATATGGGAACGGCCCAATTGAAATTTGAGGATTTTGGAGCCAAAAAATCAATCTATGTGGTTGGAAATGAGCAAGATTACCATTTTGAAGTCTTATTCCATATCCTAAAAAAATTAAATAAACCTTATTCCCACGGTAATTTTCACTTATCCTACGGGATGGTTGACTTACCCACTGGAAAAATGAAATCACGGGAAGGCACTGTGGTAGACGCAGATGATTTAATGGCTGAAATGGTACAAACGGCCAAAGAGCGAACCATGGAGTTGGGAAAAACGGATGGGTTTACGGAAGAGGCGTCGAATGAATTATACCAACAATTGGGCATGGGGGCTTTGAAATACTTTTTATTAAAGGTGGATCCTAAGAAACGAATGATGTTCAACCCATTAGAATCCATTGATTTTCAAGGGAACACCGGACCATTTATTCAATATACTTATGCTAGAATTTGCTCCATCACCAGAAAGGCAAGAGAATTAGGCATCGATCTCAGGGATGCACATGCGAATGGAATTGAATTAACCGTCACTGAGGTGGATTTAATCTATATTTTGGGCCAATATAAAAGCATTATAGAATCGGCGGCAGAAGCATTTTCCCCCTCCTTAATAGCGATGTATGCCTACGATGTAGCGAAGCAATTCAATAAACTTTACAATGAATTAAATATTTTAAAAGAGGAGGATGAAAATAAACGAAACATTCGACTAACTTTGGCAGACATTACGGGCAAAACAATTCAGCATGCATTTTCGTTATTAGGAATAGTTTCACCCAATAAAATGTAATGAAACGTAAGTATATCATTTTTTTAACCTTTTTAATTTTGACCATCATGTTAGCAAGCTTTATGAAAATTGGATCTATTTTAACGGCATTAGCATTGCCATTCACCCAA
>CAMDRO010000059.1 GCA_945906795.1 Spirosoma fluviale | reverse complement strand
TTATGGATCTAGAGGGGCTAATGGGGTCGTGATCATTACTTCGAAAAGAGGATCAACTGGAAAGCCAAGAGTTACATTTGATTCTTATTTAGGAGTTAAGTCACCATCGCATTTACCAAAAATGCAAGATGCTCAGGAATATTTCAAATCTTCAATCACTGATGCTGCATTAAACGGGGCTATTGTAAGTCAATCAATGTTCAATGTGAATGAGTTGAACATCATCAATAGTGGAAAAACAACTGATTTAGTGGGGCTATTAACTAAACCCGGCATTAACTCAGGAGCAAATGTGGCCGTTTCAGGAGGATCTGGTGGAACAAATTATAGATTCTCTGCCGGTTATATTCAAGAAGATGGAATGATGCCATTGACAAATTATAAAAAATATAATTTGAATGCAGCCGTAGATTCCAAAATAGCCAGTTTCTTAAAAGTGGGGATTACCATGTATGCCAATTATTCCACTAACCCAACCGGTTCTTTTGAGGTGCCAAGAACGGCTTACCGAGAAAGGCCTACTAGTACTATTTATTATAAAGACTTAGTAGATCCCGTGGTGGGTGGCGACGCCTCGATTGGAGATATTAACGGGTATGCCGTAAGAATGGGGCGAAATACTGCAGTTAATCCATTATTAGAGGCTTCTAGTTTAGACAATTACCAATGGACCAGAAATGTGAGTAGTCAAATGGGAAATGCCTATGCTGAGTTTGAATTGTATAAAGGCTTAACTTTCAAGTCATCTATTTCGGCCTCCTATCAAATGGCGAAACAAGATGAATATCGTGGAAAATATTCAAAAGCGGTCAACGTATCAGGAAATACGAGAGCTTCCGTTGAGAATGATTTTATCATGGCCTATACATTTGATAACCAATTGACCTATAATTTGGAAAAAGGGAAAAGCAAAATAAATGTTACTGCCTTACAAAGTGCATTTAAAACCAGTACTGAGATGAATGCCATCGCAGCAACTGGCTTGCCTTATGTTTCCTATTGGTACAATTTAGCTTCAGGAACGGCGGCTCCTACCATATATAGCGGGTATAACCAAAGAACTTTAGAGTCTTATATGGGTAGATTAAATTATACCTATGACAATAAGTATATCTTAACCTTTACCGCCCGCTCTGATGGAGCTTCTCAATTAGCAGAAGGAAAGAAATGGGCATTTTTCCCTTCTGGAGCATTTGCATGGCGCCTAGGAGAGGAAGAATTCGTGAAAAATTTAAATTTCTTTGACGATTTAAAGGTACGTGCCAGTTTCGGCCAAGTAGGGAACTCCGTGGTTTCTCCTTATGCCACTTCGGCTACCTTGATGAATACTAATTATGGGTATGGACAAAATCCAGGTATTGGTTTTGCTCCTAATAACTTACCCAACCAAGATTTAGGATGGGAACGAAGTGAAGAATTAAATCTGGGGTTAAACACAGCTTTCTTTAAAAATAGGGTTTCTATTACGGCTGAGTGGTATAATAGGTCAACCAAAGATTTGATCATGAGACAGGCTTTACCTACGTCAACAGGTTTTAGTACCATCATCTCGAATGTAGGCCGAGTGTCCAACAAAGGAGTTGAGATTTTATTGAACACAACCAATATTTCAAATAAGTATTTCACTTGGACTTCTTTTCTAAATTTTGCTAAAAACATTAACCGTCTAGAGGAATTGCCGAATGGTGCGATGTATGGCTGGAGTGGTAGCACAAACCCTGAAAACATTTTAGCAGTCGGTTATCCGCTAAAAAGTTTCTTATACTATAAGTCTAATGGAATTTTCCAACTAGGCGATGCGGAAGAATCTAAGAAATATTCTTCTTATCCAGGTGCCGTGCGTGTTGTAGACCAAAATGGCGATGGTAAAATAACCTCAGGTGTGTTAGGCCAAGATGACCGTGTCATTTTAGGGAGTCAGCTGCCAAACTTTACAATGGGATTAACTAATCGCGTCAGCTACAAGAATTTTGATTTGGCCATGATGATGTATTACAGAAACGGAACGATGTATAAAAATGGATTCTTAAGTAATTATGTCAGTGATCCAGGAGGAGGAGGAAGACTTTCCTTAAATTATTGGACCAAAGAAAATCCATCCAACGAAATGTGGGGAATGGGCATACCTGGTACAACGGGTCGCGATGCCATCTATTATCAAGATGCGAGCTTCTTAAGAATTAGCGATGTTACAATAGGCTACACACTACCTAAAAAATTGTTAGACAAAATGGGAATAGATAACATGAGAATGTATTTACAATCCATCAACCCAGCTTATTTTACAAAATACAGTGGTGGAGATCCTGAATATAATGGAGCTGCATATCAAGATGATTTCCCGTCTACAACTCTTACATTTGGTTTTAACGTAGGCTTCTAAAATAAGGCAATAACATTTAAAGATATATATCATGAATATTTATAAAAATTTAAATCGAGCATCCATCATCTACCTATTCATTTTAGGGACGGTGAGTTTCAGTTGTGACAAGGATTTTCTTACTGAATATAATCCGGCCAACAGAACAACAGATAATTATTACAATACGGCTATTGGATTTGAGGGTTTGGTAAACTCTTGTTATCCACTTTTAAGGGATATGACCCAAAGAAGGAAATTAACCCACAATGGAACAGACCTTTTCGTGGAAGCGGGATTTGGTGGGCCTTTTTACAATTTAACAAACCAAATTGGACCAGAGCGAGATGTCTACGACATTCGATTTAATTCCTCTAATGGTGAATTAAAAACTTATTGGGATCAATTGTATAAAGAGATCAATCGTTGCAACGCCGCAATAACGCGCAAAGACAAGGTCGTGGGGATGAATCCTACAAAATTGAATGATATGGTTGCGCAGACAAAATTTTTAAGAGCTATATCGTATTTCTTTGCAGTCCAACAATGGGGAGATATTCCCATGCCTTTAACTGAATCTTTAGGAGGTAGTCTTGAGGCGAAGAAATCAAGCGCAAAGGATATTTATACTCAAATTATTATTGATTTAAACGACTGTGTTACAACTTTACCTGCTACGCAAGCTGACCAGGGTCGAGTGACTAAAGGAGCAGCGCAATTTCTATTGGCCAAAGTTTATTTAACAAGAGGCTGGAACTTCAATAATACCCTAGGAGGAAGTGAAGCAGATTTTACCAAAGCCTTATCCCTTTGTGACGAACTAATTGCTTCTAATTTATATCCTCTTGAAGCTAATTGGAATACTTTATGGCCTTTACATAACAAAAATATCAATAATGAAACCGCTTCATTATCAAGTTCAGTGGTGGCTGCCAATGCAAGTAAAGAAGTTGTTTTTGCGGTTCAATATGCCAATCCACTTTATTATAAAGGAGACGGAAATTTCGATGCCGCAACAGGTATTCAGGGAAATAACATGCATAGTCAGTTTGCTGGTGGTCCATCTGGACTAGCGCAAGTAGCGAATGGACCTATATATGGAAGACAGGTAAATTCACATATTCCAACCTGGGCTGCTTACCGTTTATTTGACCCCAAATTAGATAACCGCTACGAAGGAACATATAATAGCGTTTCCTATGCAACAACAGCAGGATCCGTTAGCTTAGCCAAAAATACGTATGCACAAAATATCACTGTTAATTATGTCAAAGGCGATACTACAGGCTATATCCGCGCATGGAATGATCCTGTTTTAAAGGATAGTGATAAAGGTGTCAACGTAAAAGGAGGAACTAAAAAATACAATGTGACCATTCACCGTGAAATGGAAGGATATGCCCCCATTAATGCGACGACGGGTGTAATAGATAACATGTTTTGGGGAAAGCCCATGTTTTGGAAATTCTTTCAGCCAGCAGTAGCTTATGCAGATGGTTGGTCTACGCTAAACGACCCAATTTTTAGAGCAGCAGAATTATACTTAATGGCAGCTGAGGCTATCGTTAAGGGAGCAACTGGCGCAAAATTAGGAACGGCTGATGTGTATTACAATGTTGTATTAGACCGTGCATTAGCCAGCAACAAGGGCAAATCACCTAATAGGGCAGCTAAAGCTAATGACCCTACTGACGATCCAAAAAATGTTGTTTCCTACCGCGCAACAGCAGCTACCATTAATATCGATATGATTTTAGATGAGTCAGCGAGAGAATTGTTGGGCGAATCATTTCGATGGAATGACTTGAAGCGTACTAAAACGTTGATCTCAAGGAACTTACTTTATAATCCTTGGACTAAATATGGGATAGGTGGAACACCACAAATTAAAGATTTTCATTATTTACGTCCTATTCCACAAGGAATGTTAGACGTAACGAATCCGAAAATCGAACAAAATCCAGGATATTAATTAAATTTGAAACGGATGAATTTAAAAGTTCATCCGTTTCATTTTAAACCTGATTTATATTGAAATACGTAGCATTCCTCTTTTTATTTTCCCCTGCCCTTTTGGGCCAAAATTGGATCGATTCACTTGATTTACATGGTAGGCAAGTCTATATGCCAGCCATTAAGTATAAATGGGATTGGGGCCAGGCAACTTTTTTGAATTCCCTTATTCACCTCTATAATTCCAAACCAGCAGCAGAAAAAGTAGTCTATTTAACTTATATTAAAAAGGCGATGGAGGTTACCTATGATGTTTCCAATGGAAAACATCCAAATGCGTTAGCCTCAGGCCATGCAATGGTTTTTCTTGCCAGAATTACTGGGGAAGATAAGTATAAAAAAAAGGCAGATGATTTGTATGCCGACTACCTGAAAACGCCACGAACATCGAATGGAGGTGTTTCTCATCGAGTCGAGACCGAAGAGCTTTGGGATGACACCATTTACATGCTCAGTATGTATATGTTGGAAATGTATCGACTGAGTCATGATGAAAAATACATAGACGAATTGGCTTTTCAGGTGAAAGCGCATAGTGAAAAACTAGCTTATTGGCGTACGGGTTTATGGGTTCACGGTTGGGATTCCGACGCCATCGATTACGATGACCAATGTAGTATTGTCGGTTGGGCCGACCCAATTACCCGTAAAAGCAGTGAATATTGGGGTCGAGCAAATGGTTGGATCGGCATGGCTTTAGTGGATATATTAGAAACCATCCCTCAAAATTCTAAACATCGCGAAGCTTTTGTTTTAGAATTAAAAAATTTACTGCGCTTACTTCCTATGCTACAAAATAAAGAAACTGGACATTGGTATCAAATATTAGATTCAGCTGATAATCCGGCAAATTTCCAAGAAAGTTCATGCACCGCTATGTTTGGTTATGCCATGCTTAAAGGGATTCGATTAGGAATATTACCCAAGCAACCTTATCAAACATCGGCTGATTTAGCCTACAACGGAATCAAAAAATATAGCTTAGAAAAAGTAGCTAATGGTCCCTATTTGACTCCTAAAAATGTCAGTGGTGGCACATGCATTGGTTATAAATCATATTATTTTAATCGGCCAAATGTTAGCGGAACGGGATATGGAATTGCCTCATTCATTATGTTTGGGCTTGAATACGAAAAAAAATGAATAGAAGGAATTTTGCCCAACTAGGTGCCGCAGTCATAGGCTTATCTCCCTTTTTGGGATTTGCCATGACAGAAAAAGCGATTGCTCAAAAACCGGCTTGGTTGATCGACCTTATTCGTTTGAACGATAAGCAAATAAGTGACAACCCAAATCCGCAAATTACAGATTCAGCTAGTCCGCACGTGGGCGCTATTTCTGATGGAGAAGGTATTCCAAACGCATTATCCACGGGTGGCTATATTTCCTTGTGGGCCATTTCCGTTTCTTGTCCTGAGTCTACATATTATGCATCACCCAATTTACTTCAATATATAGAAAAAGGAGCTCAATACTTAACAAAGGCCCAACATAGTGATGGAACCATTGACTTATTGAGCTCCAATTTTCACTCTCCTCCAGACACAGCATTCAGTGTTGATAATGTTGCCATCGCATACCAATTAATCGCTCCTGTCAAAGGGGCTGAAAAGGCATTAATTCCATTAAAAAAATATTTACTAAAAGCCGGCGAAGCATTAATCGTTGGCGGAATTCATACCCCAAATCACCGTTGGGTCGTAGCAGCAGCTCTCTTAAAATTAAATGCGATATGGCCAGATAAACGCTATGTAGCTCGTGCAGAAGAATGGTTGCTAGAGCATATCGACATAGATCCCGATGGCCAATATACCGAGAAAAGCGCAGGAGGTTACACGGCAATTGTGAACCGAATGTTGATCGAAATGGCCAAGGGTCTTAAAAAACCAGAAATTTTAGATGCAGTTCGAAAGAATTTAAATATGACGATGTACTATGTCCATCCAAATGGCGAAGTAGTCACAGAAGCTTCCAATAGACAAGATAAGGGAACTATTAAATTTTTAAATTCCTATTATTATTCATATCGCTACCTAGCATTGCTTGATAAAAATGGTGAGTTTGCGGCTATGTGCAGGTTGATTGAAAAATCCAGTGCAGATGCAAATAGCGAACATCTTAACTACTTTTTATTGGAGCCCGAATTATGGGAAGAGCTTCCTTCCGTTAAAAATTTGCCGACAAACTATGTAAAGACTTTTCCATATTCTGGAATTGTAAGAATTAGAAGAGGCCAATGGGATGCGACCATTTTGTCTAACAATCCGGGATTTCTAACATTTCATAAAGGAAATGCGGTGATGCAAGGAATGAGAATTGCCGCCTCATTTTTTGGGAAAGGTCAATTTCAAAGTAGTTATATTGAGCAGGATGGCAACAAATGGATATTGAAAAACGCTTTAGAAGGACCATATTATCAACCATACCCCAAAGATAAAATTGACCCACAAGGGGATTTAAGTAAAATGCCACGCACTGTAAGACCTAAAAGTGAAGTGCAAAATCTCAGCTATCAAGTTGACATTTCGGAACATGAAGAAGGAATCAATATTGACTTTGATATCAAAGGAACTGTGGGTGTTCCAGTAACTTTAGAATTAATTTTTAGGCCAGGAGGAAAATTAAAAGGGGTGAATCCAGTAATAGGAAAGCCTAATTCCCATTTATTTGCCGATAAGGAAGGATCCTATTCAGCAGGGGAAGACACCATCAAATTTAACCCTGGAATGGCCCTGCATAAAGGGGTCAATCTAAGAGGAGCTTTACCCACTTTAGATGCGCCCACGGTTTATTTAACAGGAATAACACCATTTAAGCATACTTTAAAACTTTCATAAGCTTACAATTTCACAAATACATGAACACAAGAAGAGACTTTATAAAAAATTCAGCCATAGGATTTGGTGGATTAGCATTTTTAGAAACAATGCCACTTGAAATGATTGCCGCAAATCGTAAAAAAGTGGCCGCTTCAGATAAGTTAAACATCGCCTTGATTGGGGTTAAAAACCAAGGCTACAATAATTTAAGAGCATTTTTAAAGGTCAATGAAGTAAACTTAATCGGCCTATGCGACATCGATGATGAGCAGTTAGCTCGAAGAAAAGCGGATGTGGTCAAATTAGGCGTGGCAAATCCGATTATTTATAAGGATTATCGCAAAATGCTAGAAAACAAGGATATTGATGCGGTATTGGTGGCCACGCCAGATCACTGGCATTGCTTGCAATTAACAGATTCTCTATCTGCTGGCAAACATGTTTATGTAGAAAAACCAGTAGCAAATTCGGTAGGCGAAGCTAAAACAATGATTAAAGCGACCGAAGCCTCAGGAAAAATTGTTCAGGTAAATCAATGGCAAAGATCCCAACAACATTTTAAAGATGCCGTGGCTTTTGTGCATTCGGGTAAGTTAGGGACTATTTTAAACACAAAAACCTGGATGTATCGGGGTACAGATCCGTTACCCATCGTGGCTAATAGCCCAGTGCCAGCGGGCGTGGATTATAAGATGTGGCTTGGACCGGCTCAAATGCGTGATTTCAATAAAAACAGATTTCATTATGAATTTCGTTGGTTTTGGGATTATGCCGGTGGTCTAATGTGCGATTGGGGGGTTCATTTGATGGATATTATGCTTTGGGGCATGCAAGTAAATGAGCCTAAATCAGTTTCTGCTACAGGCGGAAAAAGAATTTTCCCTACAGACGCGCGAGAAACACCAGACTATTTACATGTAACCTACGATTTTGGCACATTTTCAAATACCTGGGAACATTATATGGGAATAGGTGCAGGCCAATATGGCCGAGGACATGGGATAGCGTTCATTGGAACCAAAGGAACTTTAGTCGTCAACCGTTCGGGATGGGAAGTGATCGCTGAAAATGGCCGAATGGAATCAGTACCTTTAGCTTTAAGAACAGACGTGGGATTGGATTTACATGCGCAAAACTTTGTCGATGTGATTAAAAGCGGTAGAAAAGAAGATCTAGCTTGCCCTATTCAGGCAGGTGCCACCGTTGCAGTCAATGCACACATGGGAAATACCGCCTATCGCACGGGAGAAAAAATTACTTGGGACCCAAGCAAGGAATTGTATGACAAAAAATCAGCCAATAATTTACTAACGCCTAACTACCACAATGGATTTAAATATTCGAAATTTTAATAACAAAATCAGTAAATTGAAGTTTCGTTGATGCAAAAAATGAAAAATTAACAAACCTTGTTTAATTCCAGATTATGCGTATTGAAATTTTAAGCTTATTTACCTTATTAAGCACTCAAATTTTTGCTCAGGCCGACTTTGAAAAAAAATTACAAACCAAACTGATATTAGCAGAAGATGGGGATGTTATTAACATAGAAGCGGGCAACTTTGCTTTAACTAAAAGTCTAAGCCTAGATGGCAAAAAAAATATCACCCTTCGTGGAAAAGGAATTGACAAAACTGTCCTAAGCTTTAAAGGACAAACCCAAGGAGCTGAGGGAATCAGAATAACGAATTGTGAAAATATTATATTAGAAGATTTTACGGCAGAAGATTCCAAAGGGGATTTGATTAAAACCATGCATGTCAAAGGCATCACATTCCGAAGATTAAAGACGGCTTGGACGGGAAAACCCTCCCCTACGAATGGCAGTTACGGCTTGTACCCAGTGCTCTGTGAAAAAGTATTGATTGACAGCTGTATTGCCATCGGCGCATCAGATGCTGGAATTTATGTAGGACAATCAAAATACATCACGGTTCGCAATTGCACTGCCTTTCAAAACGTAGCAGGGATCGAGATTGAAAATTCATTGTATGCAGAAGTGTATAACAATGTGGCTGAGGGAAACACAGGGGGTATTTTAGTTTTTGATTTACCGGATTTAATCCAAAAAAAGGGAGGGTTTGTGCGTGTGTACAACAACTTAATTAAGGAAAATAATTTGGCCAATTTTGCCCCAAAAGGCAATATTGTTGGCAATGTACCCAAAGGCACAGGTATGATGGTGTTAGCCACGAGCCAAGTAGAAATTTTTGACAATAAAATTCTAAATCATTCCACGGTAGGTATAGCTATCATTAGCTACTTTATGACGGAGAAAAAAAATAAAGATAAAGGATATTACCCCTACCCCACTTCGATCAACATTCATGATAATTTATTTGAAAGAAAACCGCGTCGAGTACCTATGGATAGCCGATTTGGCCAATTGTATCGGGTGAAATTGAAGTTTGGGCGTAAGATACCTCAGGTCATTTTTGATGGAATTCTAGACCCTAAATTAGTAGGTACTGATGGGAAATATCTGCCTGAATATGCCATTTGCGTCCGTAATAACATCAATCAAAGTACTTCATTTCTGGATGCTGACCATGACTTTAAAAATGTTTTAGTGGGTCCCGACTTATTTGAGTGTTCGCCCGTTTCGATAAAATCAAACCAGTTTTAAACACATGAATAAGCTTTTTATCCTTTTAGTTTCATGCGTAAGTTTGACATTTTTAATGTCCATCGATTCAGAAATTAATACTGAATTTAATTACCCAGAAAAACTATCTGAGTTTGCTTTATTTAAAGGGCGCTTGCAAGATCAAATTCCTGCGGAAGATGTCTTGCCCTACGCGCTAAATTCTCCCTTATTTTCAGATTTTGCGCATAAATTACGATTCATTAAAATGCCTAAAGGGACTAAGGTGAATTTTAACCCAGATTCCGTTTTGCAATTTCCCATTGGGACCGTTATAGCCAAGACCTTTTATTATAAAAATGATGAGCGTGCTGAGGCAAAAGGCCGACGATTAATGGAAACGCGAATTTTAATCCATGAAGCAAAAGGTTGGAAAGCCTTACCCTACATTTGGAATAAAGAACAAAATGAAGCTACATTAGAAGTAGCAGGAGGTGGCGATTTAGTCTCTTGGATTGATGATCAAGGAAAAAAACAAGCCTTCGAATATGTGGTGCCTAATATGAATCAATGCAAAGGCTGCCATGAAAGACAAGGGATCATGACGCCCATTGGCCCTTCCGCGCGCCAATTAAATGGAGAATTTTCTTATGACGATGGAACACATGAAAACCAATTGGCCCATTGGAAAAACGAAAGTGCTTTAAATAATCTTCCAGAACTCGCGGATGTGCCCAAAATGCCATCTTACTCAGATTTAAACGCCTCTTTAGACCTTAGGGCAAAAGCATATTTAGATATCAATTGTGCGCATTGCCATAATCCAGTCGGTCCTGCGCAATCCTCAGGGTTATTTCTACATTGGAACAATACCAACAAAACAAGCTATGGCTTTATGAAAACCCCCGTCGCTGCAGGAAGGGGATCTGGGAATTTATCCTATGACATCGTGCCAGGAAAGCCAGAAGAAAGCATTTTAGCTTATCGAATGCATTCATTAGATCCGGGAATTATGATGCCGGAATTAGGACGTAGATTATCTCATAAAGAAGGCGTAGATTTAATTAAAAATTGGATCAAATCACTTTGATATGATGAAAAAAATAGCGCTGATTATCATCGGCTTTTTAATCGTACAAACTGTCTTATTGGGTCAAAATAAAAAAGAAAAATTACCCAATATCATTTATATTTTAGCGGATGATTTAGGCTATGGCGATGTTTCAATCAATAATCCCCAAGGGAAAATCAAGACGCCTAATATCGATCAAATCGCCCTTCAGGGTATGCGATTTACGGATGCACATTCCGCTTCTGGCGTTTGCACGCCAACCAGATATGCTATTTTAACCGGGCGATATCCGTTTAGAAGTAAATTGCCCGTTGGCGTATTAAGAGGCTATAGCCGTTCATTGATAGATACTGACCAACAAACCGTTGCCAAATTGCTTTCACAAGCGGGATATTCCACAGGAGTCATCGGCAAATGGCATTTGGGGCTAGACTGGACTTTAAAATCTGGAAATGAAGCTTTATTGCGGGAAAAAGATTTAGGCATTAAAACAGAGTTAAATCCAGAAATCATCGACTTTACTAAACCTGCAACAGCTGGGCCAAAATCCGCAGGGTTTGATTATTCGTATATTTTACCCGCTTCACTAGATATGCCTCCATATTTGTATTTAGAAAACCAACAAGTAGAAGAGCTTCCTACGGCATATACAGCCGGAAATAAAATGGAAAAAGGGTATTCGGGACCCTTTTGGAGAGAAGGAAAAATGTCGCCTTCATTTGATTTTCATCAAGTTCTACCTCGATTTATTGAGAAAGCAAACCAGTTTATTGGCCAACAAAATTCAGATAAACCTTTCTTTTTGTACCTTCCATTGGCTGCGCCACATACACCATGGATGCCAAATCCTGAATATGTCGGTAAATCTGGGGCGGGAGAATATGGTGATTTTGTACAACAAGTTGATGCGTCGGTGGGAGCCATTTTACAACAATTGGAAAAATCAGGAATGGCTAAAAATACGATTGTGATTTTTGCGAGTGACAATGGTCCATATTGGCGGTCTGATTACATTGAGCGTTTTAATCACACATCGGCAGGTGAATTTAGGGGAATGAAAGGAGATGCTTATGAAGGAGGGCATCGAATTCCCTTTTTTGTTCGTTGGCCCGCTCAGGTAAAAGCAAATTCTGTATCAAATACCACTACCAGCTTGGCTAATTTATTAGCTACTTGTGGTGATTTGACAGGTATTAAAGCTTTATCAGAAGACACTTACAGCATTATGCCGATTCTAAAAGGCCAAACTAAAGAGATAAAAGGCCAACCTGGAATTGTTGTTTCATCTTCAATCGGATATTTAACCATTAGAAAAGGGGATTGGAAATTAATTGAAGGCTTAGGATCTGGAGGGTTTACGGAACCACAAAAAATCGAACAAGTAAAAGTGGGGGTCAATGGGCAATTGTTTAATATAAAGTTGGACCCAAAAGAAACGCAGGATGTTTTTGAAACGAATCAAGAAAAAGTGAAAGAGCTCCGAACTTTACTCCAAGAAATCAAAGGCTATAAAAAAAGATAAGTTATTAATTTTTAAATTTACGAATCAAAAATCGGTTCATTATGATTCGTAATACAGTCATCTTCGTTTTTTGTTTAAGTATGTTTCATGCAAGTTTTGCTCAAAATCTTGAGCAAACGATTCGAGGAAAGATTACAGATAAACAAACTCTAGAAACGTTATCCAATGTTTCAGTTCACCTGATTCCAGATAATCACATTAGTTATAGCGATAGTTTAGGCCGATTTTATTTTCACAAAATTCCTTTAGGCCGATATAGCATTTCGTTTTCTAGGCTAGGTTATGCGCCAATGAGTATTCCAAATTTAGAGCTTAAGAGCGGCAAGGAGATCAATTTACCCATTGAATTAGAAGAAGCCCCCCAATTTCTGAGGGAAGTGCTTGTGGTTTCAGAACGAGCAAAAGATCGGGCAAAAAATGAAATGGCATTGGTTAGCACGCGTCAGTTTTCAGTCACTGAGGCGAATAGATATGCCGGAGGATTTCAAGATCCCGCTCGGATGACCTTAAATTTCGCGGGGGTAACGAATGCAGGATCGGATCAAAATAATGAGATTATAATTCGCGGAAATTCCCCAAAAGGATTGTTATGGAGAATGGAGGGAATCGAGATCCCAAATCCAAATCATTTTGGAGATGGACAAGGCTCCACTAGTGGAATCATCTCGATGATCAATTCGACTAGCTTGGCCAACTCAGATTTTATGTCGGGTGCTTTCCCGGCAGAATATGGAAATGCCTCCTCAGGTGTATTCGACCTACGATTTAGGAGAGGCAATAATGAAAAGAGAGAATGGATGGCGCAATTATCTGTAGTGGGAATTGATTTGGCCTCTGAAGGACCGATTGGAAAAAATGGTGGCTCATACCGGGCAGGAGCTAGATATTCAACCTTAGAATTATTATTAAAATCGGGATTAATTAATATCAATTCAGGGAATTTTAAGCCTGCCTATCGAGATTTAAATTACACGATTGATATTCCGATGAAAAAAGCTGGGCTTCTAACTTTTTGGGGCTTAGCAGGAGCTAATGATACGGAAGATGAGAAATCAAGCACCAAAGATTACTCAAATAGTGCCATGGGTGTCTTTGGATTATCCTATAAATTGCCTTTCAAAAATGGCCATCTTTCTTCTGTTTTGGCATTAACTAATGAATCTTCAAACGTAAGTAAAATTGAAATCATTGGAAATGCGTGGAAAAACACGAGAGATCAACTATATCGATATCCGAATTTACGTTTGAATACGACTTATGTTTATAAATTCAATGCAAGCTTGAGTGCAAAATTTGGAATTAATGTAAGCCAACTATCTTTTGAACTTAAGGATGAACGTTGGGATGGTAAAAAATTAGTCAATTACTTAAATGAATCAAGTTCCACTTATTACATGCAACAGTTTGGGCAGATTATAAAAAAGTGGACACCTGCCTTTCAAACTACTTTTGGACTTCATTCATATCAATTTGAACTGAATCAATCCAAGGCAATTGAGCCCAGGATGGCAATTGCACTCGAAAATCATTCTGGAGGCCGAATAGGTCTTGGGATTGGTTGGCATTCACGAATCGAACCGATATCTACCTACATGTTCAAAAAATACCTACCCAATGGAAGCTTTGTACAGCCTAATAAAAACATAAGACCTTCACAGGCCCTGCACCAAGTGGTTTCTTATGACCAAAGAATCGGAGAAAATACCCGATTGAAAATTGAGGCTTATCTCCAAAACATCAGTCAAGTGCCTATAGACACGCCTAGAACCGGCTTATTTTCATTGGTCAATTACACATCAGGAATCCCTAGCCAAGTACTTGAAAATACGGGCAAGGGCATCAATAAGGGGATCGAATTGACATTGGAAAGATTTTTAGCTGATGACTTTTACTATTTAGTCACCGCTTCACTTTTTGATTCTAAGTTTCAAAATAAGGATTTCATATGGCGAAATACTCAATTTAATAACCTATTTGCGGGAAATATTTTGGTGGGAAAAGACTTTGAATTAGCGAATCAGAAATCACTTTCCCTCAACTTGAGATATCTATTAAGAGGTGGAAATCGATATACGCCCATAAATTTAGCCGAGTCAATAAAAAAGAATACAACGGTTGGTGTGCAAGCAAAAGCTTTTGAATCTCAATATCCAAATTTTGAGCGATTTGATTTTTCATTGGCCTATCGAATTAATAAGTTGAACCGAACATGGTCCTTTCGAGTGGATCTTCAAAACATTTTCAATACTAATAACATCATTGAGGAGCGATATGATTCGAATGTAAAGGGCCTTTCCTATCGGTATGCATTACCACTCATTCCGATCATTAGTTCCCAATTAGAATTTTAAAATATCAATTAGTTTGTTGGAATTTAGGTTGCATATCAATGCATTCTCTATACCTTGCGGAGCTTAAAATCTAAGCTACCTAACCCATAAAACTGATGAATCATAAATCTAAGATTGAAGATATGCTGCTGGAAATGATCCAACCAAAATTGACGGAAATTGAGGAGCGATTCAGTCGGGGCGAAAGACTAACCGGAGAGGACGTCAATACACTATTATTAAAATCTCAGTTCAATCATATTAATCATTTGGATCTCCGATTAGATGAGGTGGTGGCCGATGTCGCTAGTTTAAAAACAGATTTCAAACAATTAGAAAATAGGTTTGTTGGGCTAGAAAATAAATTTGATGGCTTAGAAACTAAATTTAATGCATTGGAGTCAAGACTAGATACCAAATTTGACGCACTAGAATCACGATTAGATGCCAAAATTGATTCATTAATTGCCCAGTTTAATGAATTCAAAATGGAGCTCCGGTTAGAGATTCAAATGGCTATACACAA
>CAMDRO010000058.1 GCA_945906795.1 Spirosoma fluviale | reverse complement strand
TCCCCTTAAGCTTACCCTTAATAATAGGCTTATTAATGGGATTTGTTATTCTTGCTTGTAGTGGAAATGAGTTCGTCAATCAAACACAATCGATGGGTGAAATAGGCTGGATTCAAAAAAACAAATTCGAAATACCCTTTGAAATTACTGATACTACTACTTTGTATGATATGCAAGTGGCTATCAGGCAAACGAATACGTATTCATTCTATAATTTGTATTTCATTTCTGAAATTTTGAATGGGGACGGGACCCGCATGAAAAAAGCGGAGGCGGAAGCTATTTTTTATGATGCAAAATCAGGGAAACCAAAGGGTTCAGGATTAGGAGATATGTATAGTCATTCATATACCATTTTCAAAAATTTAAAATTTCCTAAATCAGGTGCCTACCGAATTCGCTTACAGCAAAATATGAGAATTGATACCTTAGAAGGGATCGTGTCCATTGGCGCCTCCCTGGTAAAAACGAAATAAAGAATGGCCAAATTAGACGAGATAGATAAACAAATACTTGCCTTTTTGCATGAAGATGCGTTTTTGTCTAATAAAGAAATGGCGAGTCGTTTAGGCATGAGTGCCACGCCGATCCATGAGCGGATCAAGCGAATGGAAAAAGATGGGGTCATTACTGGGTATAAGGCTATTATTAATCCCAATAAATTAGGCAAATCCTTGACGGTATTCTGCGATATTTCGTTAAAAGAACATGCAGCAGAATATTTAAACCAATTTGAAAAAGATGTGATGGAATTACTCGAAGTCCAAGAGTGCTATTGCGTTTCCGGACAAAGTGATTTTTTACTAAAAATAGTAGTCGCCGACATGGATGAGTACCGTCATTTTATATTACATAAATTGGCCAGTTTGAAAAACATCGGAAATGCCCAAAGCCATTTTGTCATGAATCAAACACAAAATGAACATATTTTGCCTTGGTTAACTAATTAAAATAAAATTTGCCTACAACTGAGGACACAAGAATGTTTGAATTTCCTTACCTTAGGAAATTAATAAACCTTTGAATACGCATACATGAATAAGTTTACGAAAACAATCATCAGCTTAATCGCGATAATTTTAATTTTAGGATTAGCTTTTTATCCTAAAATTAAAAAAACTTTTTCCGCTTCAGAATCAAAAGATAACATGAAGGGTAAAGAAAAAGAGAAGGGTGGGCCGGGAGGGCCAGGTGGAAAAGGTGGTAAAACAGCTGTCATTGTAACCGTGGTTAAGTCAACTAAATTAGATGATATTTTAAGTTCCACAGGAAGTATATTACCTAATGAAGAAGTCGAAATTCGCTCTGAAATACCAGGAAGGATTATTTTACTCAACATCAAAGAAGGTGATAATATCCAAAAGGGCACGGTATTATTGCGTATAAATGATGATGAATTGCAGGCTAGATTAAAAAAACTAGGATTCAATAAAAAGCTAGCGGAAGATAACGAAGGAAGGCAAAAAGTGCTTTTACAGAAAGAAGCTATTTCGCAAAGGGAATATGATATCGCTGTCAACTCAGTGAATACCATCTCCGCCGACATAGAAGATCTAAAATCGCAAATCCTAAAAACGACGTTAAAGGCTCCATTTGCAGGGAAAGTTGGCTTTAGGTATGTAAGTATGGGTAGTTATATTTCTCCGGCAACCAAGATTGCCACCTTAACCAATACAAATCCTGCCAAAATAGAATTTTCTATTCCAGCTAAATACGCAACGGCTATCCGCCAGGGAAGTACGATCGAATTTACCACTGAAAATGAGCAAAAGACATTTACTGGAAAAGTATACGCCGTGGATCCTAAAATTGACCCACTAACTCGTACTTTACAAATTAGAGCTTTGTCGGCCAATCCAAATAATTTACTAGTTCCTGGGGCTTATGCTAAAGTTAATTTGATTTTAAAAAGCAAAGGATCTGCCATACTAATTCCCACCGAATCGGTTATACCTGAGGCGAAAGGAAATAAGGTTTTTCTCGTAAAAAATGGAAAATCGGTTCCTCAGGAAGTTGAGTTAGGAACACGTGCTGAGCGCACCGTAGAAATTTTATCTGGTCTTTCGATTGGCGATACCTTAATCACCAATGGAATTATTCAGGTTAAACCAGGTGGTGATGTTGAAATAAAAGAAGTGGTTCAATAATCTCAAATGCCAAGTATCTATTTGACAAAATCTTTATGGTCCTATAAATTCCGCAAATTAACGTATTTAATTCGTGCGATAGGAGCCTATGGATTTTTAAATTTAACACTTTTTTTAAAACGATTATTAAATCCAAATAAAACGTTTATTGGCATTTTGCTGGCAGAACATTTGGGAGACATTGTAGCTTCCGAACCCATTATAGATGCGTTACATAAGAAGTTTCAAGATGCTGAAATTTATTGGATCGTAAAGCCTGCCTTTGCTCCTATTTTAATCAAGCATCCAGGGCTTTCCAAAGTCATTCTTGAGACCAACATACTTTTTAGTAGTTTAATCGCTAGAAAAAATGCATTTACCCAGTTCTATAATTTGCATTTAAATGAATTGAGGAAGGATCCCTTTTTTGGCACAAAATTAGAGAATCCATATGCGGAAGAGATTGATTTAACGACACACAATTATTATAAATCGAGTAATCTGCTTGGCAATTTCTCGAGATTATGTCACTTGAATTTAGATCAGACTGCGCCTTCCATTTTTATAGGACAGGCAAACATCAATCTTCCTTTTGAAGGAGATTATTGGGTTTTGCATCGAAAGTCGACGGACATAAACAGAGAGTGGCAGGATGAACATTGGATTAAATTACTAGATTTGTTAACCATAGAGTACGGAATTAATGTAGTTGAAATTGGCACCAATGACCCCTTAGATTATTCAAGCAAAAGCTTTTTGAATTTAGTGGGAAAAACAAGTATTGAAGAAACCTGTACCTTAATAAAATCGGCTCGGTTTTTTTTAGGAATCGATTCTGGGCCCACACATATTGCGAATGCTTTTAAAATTCCTGCTTTAATTTTATGCGGTCGTTTTGCCAATTTTAAGAAGTACATGCCTTATTCAGGTGCATACCAGGAAAAAGGAGGCATAGCCAATATTTATTTTAATGCGAGTGGAAGTACACGCGAACTCCCATTTTTGGAAGTTTGGGAAGAATTACAAAAAACAATTTCAAACATTAAATCATTAGCCTTAAAGGCCGTATAAACCTATAAAACGATGGCATCATTATCAGAAATCAGTATTAAACGCCCAGTCTTGGCCATTGTTATGTCCATTACGATTATTGTATTTGGGCTCATTGGCTATAATTATTTAGGGGTCAGGGAATATCCATCCGTAGATCCACCGGTGATCAATGTGCAGACTAGTTATACCGGGGCCAATGCTGATATTATAGAATCCCAAATTACTGAACCGTTGGAAGAGTCCATTAATGGAATTGCAGGTATTCGAACATTAACAAGTTCAAGTAGAGACGGGCGGTCAAGCATCACGGTTGAGTTTGACCTAGCGGTTAATATTGAAGATGCGGCAAATGATGTACGTGACCGTGTTTCTAGGTCTATGGCTGTGTTACCAAAAGATGTGGATCCACCAGTAATTTCAAAATCAGATGCCGATTCTAGCCCTATCTATAATTTAAATTTGTCTTCTAAAACAAGAAATATTTTAAATTTAAATGAGATCGCCACTCGAAATGTAAAAGAGAAATTACAAACTATTCCAGGGGTAAGTTCGGTTCAAATGTGGGGAGAAAAAAAATATGCGATGCGTTTGAACATTGATCCTGATCGTTTAGCTTCTTTCCGATTAACGGCTCCCGATATTGTTGCGGCTTTGACCAAACAAAATATCGAATTGCCCTCAGGCAGTATTGAGGGTGCTAATACGGAGCTAACTGTTAGGACTCAGGGTAGATTAACAACCGTTGAGGATTTTGAAAATTTAATCATTAAAGAAGAGGGGGATCGATCTGTGAAATTTTCGGATGTGGGAGATGTCGTTTTGGCTTCCGAGAATGAAAAGACGATGTTTAAGCGAGATAATGTCCCAATGATTTCGATCGCGGTGATACCTCAACCGGGCTCAAACCAAATTGAAATTGTTAATGCGATTCGAAAGAAATTAATTCAAATTCAAACGACAATGCCAGATGATGTATTGTTAAAAGAAGGATTTGATAATACCCGCTATGTTAGAAGATCCATTGTCGAGGTGGAAGAAACTATATTAACGGCTATTTTACTGGTAACACTTATTATATTTTTGTTCTTAAGAGACTGGCGCTCGACCATCATCCCTTTGACAGCAATTCCTGTGAGCTTAATTGGGGTTTTCTTCTTTATGTATTTAGTGGGTTTTTCGATCAACGTACTAACTTTACTTGGCATTGTTTTGTCTATCGGATTAGTTGTGGATGACGCGATTGTTGTTTTGGAGAATATTTACACTAAAATTGAAGAAGGCTTAAGTCCTTGGAAAGCGGCAAAAGAGGGATCCAAGGAAATTTACTTTGCTGTTATTTCGACGACCGTTACCTTGGTCGCCGTATTCTTGCCGGTGATATTCTTACAAGGAATAACGGGCCGCTTATTTCGCGAATTTGGAATTGTTGTCGCTGGATCTGTGATTATATCCGCCTTTGTTTCATTGACATTAACTCCCATGTTAGGTTCTAGACTATTAAAGGGGGGGCACTCAAAACCTTGGTTTTACCGTGTGACTGAACCATTTTTTGTTTGGTTGAACCGCGCCTACGAGAACTCATTAAACTCATTCTTAAACGCTCGTTGGCTTGCATGGGTCTTAATGGTATCACTCTTTGGAATTATTTATGCACTATTTAAGACAGGTGCAATCCCATCTGAGTTAGCTCCATTAGAAGATCGAGGAATGTTGAGAGTAAATGCAACGGCTCCAGAAGGGGTTACCTATGAATATATGCTTAATTATACGGATGAAATGTCAAGCTTCTTGATGAAGGCCATTCCTGATAATGAAAGAAAAAATATCTATGCTTACACATCTCCCCCATTTGGCAGTGGAGGTTCTAACACAGGAAGCATGCGTATTATGTTGACAGATCCCGAAAATAGGAGGTCCCAACAAGCGATCGCGGAAGAGTTGCAGCCTAAGATTAAAAAGTTCACGGGGGCAAAGGCTGTTTTAATTCAAGAGCCTACCCTTTCGACTGGACAACGTGGTGGTGGTGGATTGCCTATTGCATTTGTGGTTCAGGCACCTAATTTTGAAAAACTAAAAAAGATGATGCCTTTGTTTTTAGCTAAGGTTAGGGAATCCCCTAAGTTTGAGAATTCGGATGTCAACTTAAAATTCACGAAACCTGAATTGCGTTTAGAAATTGATCGTGCCAAAGCACAAAATTTAGGAATATCGATTCAAGACGTGGCCCAAACACTTCAATTAGGCCTATCTGGAAGAAGATTTGGCTATTTTGTGATGGATGGCAAGCAATATCAAATCATTGGTCAAATCAATCGAGATTTAAGAAATGATGTGAAAGACTTAAAATCCTTATATGTTAAAAACAATCGCGGAGATTTAATTCAGTTGGACAACTTGGTTAAAATAACGGAACAAAGTACCCCGCCTCAACTCTATCGCTACAATCGCTATGTTGCCGCTACGGTTCAGGCACAAATGGCCAAGGGAGTAACTATGGGAGAGGCATTAAATGAGATGGATAAACTAGCCAAAGAGACGTTTGACGTGTCATTCTCTACTGCATATGATGGACAAAGTAAGGAATTTAAAGAATCTAGTTCCTCTTTATTATTCGCATTTGCGCTGGCTATTTTATTGATTTATCTGATTTTATCGGCCCAATTTGAAAGTTTCATCGATCCACTCATTATTTTATTTACGGTTCCCTTAGCGGTAGCAGGAGCATTATTAACGCTATGGGATTTTAGCCAAACACTTAATATATTCTCACAAATTGGAATCATTGTGTTAATTGGCCTAGTAACCAAAAACGGTATATTAATTGTGGAATTTGCCAATCAGAAAAAGGAAACGGGCCTATCTAAATTAGAAGCAGTAAAAGTAGCTGCTGCTGCCAGATTTAGGCCTATCGTCATGACATCTTTATGTACTATTTTGGGTATTTTACCGATTGCTTTGGCCTTAGGTTCAGGAGCAAAAAGTAGGGTATCAATGGGTATAGCGGTTGTGGGAGGTATGTTATTTTCCACTACATTAACCTTGTATATCATACCTGCCATCTACAGTTTTATGTCAAGTAATTTCAAGAAATCAAAAGAAGAGGTTACGGAAGAAGCCACTCATGTCATTGGATAAGGAAGTATTTTGGATGCAACGAGCCTTGGACTTAGCAAACATGGGTTCAGGGTTCGTTGCTCCTAACCCATTAGTAGGTTGTGTCATCGTAAAAAATGAAACCATTATCGGGGAAGGTTTTCACCAAAAATATGGCGAGGCACACGCCGAAGTCAATGCCATCAATTCGCTTGTTAATCCCTCAGATATCGTAGGCTCTACGATCTATGTGAATTTAGAACCCTGCTCGCATCATGGCAAAACCCCTCCATGTGCTGATTTATTAATCAAATGTAGGGTGAAGCGGGTGGTCATTTGCAACATCGATCCTAATCCTGTAGTCGCCGGCGAGGGAATAGCTGCGTTGAGAAAGGCCGGAATTGAAGTTTCTGCAGGCTTGCTTTCGAAAAAAGGAGAGGAAATAAATCGAAAATTTTTCCATTTTCAAAGAAAGAAAAAACCATATATCACGCTAAAATTTGCCTGTTCGCAGGATAATTTTTTAGCCACAACGGAGGGTGCGCCAGTTGCGTTTTCGAATTCCGAAAGCCAACAACTTGTTCACAAAATGCGAGCAGAAAATCAGGCTATATTAATTGGCGTTCAAACTGCCATAGCTGATAATCCCACGCTTAATGTACGATATTGGCAGGGCGAATCTCCCTTAAGAATCGTCATAGATCCTTCAAATCGATTGCCAAAAGAATCAAAATTAGTTCAAGATCATGAGGCATTACTTGTTTTTACAAAACACTATAGCGAAGCGATTGGAAATAAAAATTGGATTTCAGTAGGTGATAAAAATCCTACGGAATTACTAAATACCGTGTTGGCTTATTGCTATAATGCTAACATTCAATCGATTATGGTTGAAGGAGGCCCACGCACGGCTAAGCTTTTTTACGCGGCTGGATTAATTAATGAGATTTGGAAAATTGAGAAGCAAGTAAAATTGGGGGAAGGAATACTTGCGCCAACACTGATAGACGTGGTATTTGAAAAAAAGTTTATGGTTGGCCAAGACAATATTTGGTCAAAAGCCGTGGTGCCCATATTGCCTCAAATAAATTGAGCAATTAAATATACATTAAGACTCAAAATAATGGCTGAAGTTACCCAAGCCAACCATTTTATCCAGGTAGGATTGACAAATTTTCCCATTTTCTCTTTGTCACTAGTAAACCAAATGAGTGGAATTACAGCAAAGGATAATTGCATGGAAAGTATGACTTGAGAAAAAATTAATAGATCTCCGATTTTATTATCTCCCCACCACCAGGTAATAAAAAATGCGGGCAAAATGGCTATTGCTCTTGTGATTAATCGACGAAGCCAAGGGGTAATTCGTAAATCCAAAAATCCTTCCATCACAATTTGGCCTGCTAATGTTCCCGTTAAGGTAGCATTTTGCCCAGAAGCTAATAAGGCAATTGCAAAAATAATACTAGCCCAATGACTCCCTAAAAGTGGGTTTAAAAGCTTATGGGCATCTTGGATTTCAGCAACTCCTCTATTGCCACTAAAATAAAATGTAGATGCCGCTAAAATTAAAATCCCTGCATTGATAAAAAAAGCAAGACCCAAAGAAATCGTAGAGTCGATCGTTGCAAATTTTATAGCCTTCTTTCGATCTTCATCCGTTTTTGCAAAAGCCCTTGTTTGAACAATACTCGAGTGTAAATACAAATTGTGGGGCATAACCGTCGCGCCCAAAATACCAATCGCTACATATAATTGGCGCTCATCTAAAAAAATAGATTTTTGAGGAATTAGACCATTGACAATACTATAAAAATCTGGCTTTGCCAATATAAGTTCAAAAGCAAAGCATAAAACGATCACAATCAATAAGGCCAAAATAATTGATTCTAAAACCCTAAATCCCTTTTTTTGTAAAAATAAAATCAAAAATACGTCGGTGATAGTAATGAGAATTCCCATCAAAATAGGAATGTCAAAAAGCAAATGTAAGGCAAGGGCTGAACCAATAACTTCCGCCAAGTCGCAAGCGGTGATAGCTACTTCGCACAAAATCCACAAAAAAAATGCAACAGGCTTAGAAAAATAATCGCCACATGCTTGTGCAAGATCGCGCCCCGTAGCCACCCCTAATTTTAGAGCAAGGTGTTGTAGTAAGATTGCAAATAAACTTGAAATCAGAATAACAAAGAGTAGCGTATAGCCAAATTGGGCCCCCCCTGATAAATCAGTAGCCCAATTACCTGGATCCATATATCCAACGGCCACCATAAATCCCGGTCCCATAAAAGCCCGCAAATTTTGCCAAAATCCATTGCCTTTAGGGATTTGAATACTGGCAAAAACTTCAGAAAGGGAATTTGAGTTTTTTCTGTTTTCCAAGACTTTAGAGTTGTTTCAATATATAAGATTCAAATATACATAATTTTACGTTGCTTCAAAATTAATTTTTAGTCTAGCCTAAAAATTAATTTATCGTATTTTTTTTTTAAATTGCTCGCCTACTAAAAAATCAATGGCAACATCATTAGCAGAAGAAAATTATCTAAAAATTATTTATAGGCTTTGCGAAGGGACTAAAGAAGGTATATCAACAAACTCCATCGCAGAATTAATAAATAATAAGGCTGCTTCTGTAACGGACATGTTGCAAAAAATGGCTGAAAAAGGCTGGGTCACATATCAAAAATACCAAGGGGTTCGGCTGACTGAAATAGGCCAAAATATTGCGCTTAGTATTATAAGGAAACATCGTCTCTGGGAAGTTTTTTTAGTAGAAAAGCTTGGATATAATTGGGATGAGGTACATGAGATAGCGGAACAATTAGAACATATAGAGTCGGAAACTTTAATCAATAAATTAGATTCTTTTTTAGATTTTCCAAAAATTGATCCTCACGGAGACCCTATTCCTAGCCAAGAAGGAGAAATTCCAGAACTTGAATACCTGCATTTATCAGAAGTGAAATTAAACGAAACATGTACCCTGATGGGGGTCGCAAAAGATTCTGCCGTATTTCTCCAATTGCTCACAAAACTAAATTTAAGTTTAGGGGCTAGGCTAGAAGTCGTAGAGATAAACACATTTGACAGATCTATTTCTCTGAAAATAGCCGAAGAAAAGCCAATATTCATTAGCCATGAGGTGGCAAAAAATATATTAGTAAAAATATAAATTATCAGCTAGCTGATCAGCTAAACGCAGATAATTCCAGTTCTTTAGCCTAGCTTTACTAACTTTTTAAAAGTTAGTAAAGCTGGGGCTAAAGGGTATTTTTAGCTTAATAAATCAAGCACTTCATCTTCACTTAAAGCACGTAGAATACTTTCATCTGAGGTTACTAACTCATTTGCTAAATCAAGCTTGCGTTGCTGCAAAGCCAATATTTTCTCTTCAACAGTTTCTTTTGTAATAAACTTATAAGTAAATACTGTTTTTTCTTGGCCGATTCGATGGGCTCTGTCAATAGCTTGAGCTTCTGCAGCAGGATTCCACCATGGATCCAAAAGAAACACATAATCGGCAGCTGTTAAATTCAATCCTACGCCTCCCGCTTTGAGTGAAATTAAAAATACTGATTGTCCATCCGATTTTTGGAAGCTTTCCACTTGGCCTTTTCGGTCTGTGGTGCTTCCATCTAGATAGGCATATGCCACCCCCTGCTCATCCAAAGCCCGCTTAATAATCTGCAAATGCTGAACAAATTGGCTGAAAATTAACACCTTGTGATGTTGTTCTAGCACTGTTTCCAGTTTTTCTAACACCGCCTCCATTTTTCCTGACTCCCCCACATACCCCTCTTCACACAACAAAGGGTGATTGGCTAGTTGGCGCAGTTTCGTTAACCCTTGAAGCACAGAAAAACGAGATTTTTGTAAGCCCTCATCCTTAATTTGCTTCAATAACACATCCCGATAAAAGGATTTCGTTTTGTCGTATAAACGCTCTTGCTCCTCAGACATTCCACAATAAGTTATGGATTCCATTTTCGCCGGTAAATCTGCAGCTACTTGGCGCTTTTCTCTTCGAAGCAAATATGGTTTAATCAGAAAATAAAGCCTCTTTTTCATGTCTCCATCCGCCTTCTTTTCGATAGGAACTTGAAAATGATCTTTGAAATATTTTTGCGTCCCAAGCAATCCTGAATTAACGAAATTCATTTGTGACCATAAGTCCATCGTCGAATTTTCAAGAGGAGTACCCGTCATGACTAAGCGATATTTGGCATTCAATTTTTGGACGGCCTTTGTTATATTAGCTTGAGGATTTTTAATGGCTTGAGACTCATCCAAAATCACATAGCTAAATTCTTGTTTTTCAAACCAATCAATATCAGATCGAACTAAACCAAAGGAACATAATATCAGGTCCATCTTTTTTACTTGGGCTTGTAGTTTTTCTCTTTGGGGACCACTATAAACTAATACCCGTAGTTGGGGTGTAAATTTCTTAGCCTCCATCTCCCAGTTGTATAATAAAGAAGTAGGCATCACTAATAAAGTGGGCAATACTTCCCCCCGCTCCTTCATACTTTGCAGTAAACACAGAGTCTGAATCGTTTTTCCCAAACCCATGTCATCCGCAAGGCAAGCACCCAAACCAGCATTCTGTCTTGTACGCATCCACCTATAGCCATCTAATTGGTATGGCCTTAGAGTACCCTTAAAGTTTTTAGGTACCGGAAAATCCTTGGACTGAAGGCTTAAATCGGCAACGGTCTTACTCCTAAGTGACGTTTTAATTAAATCTTGATCTTCCCATTCTTGCACCAACTGAAAATGCTGGCGTTTCAAATAAACTCCCTCTTCCCCAGGCCTCGTTTCTGAAAAATAGAATAGGTCCTGATAATCATGAAACCAATTGTCAGGTATAATGGCAATAGACCCATCGGGCAAATGAAATTCTTTCTTTTTTGCGAGTATGAGTTGGCGTATTTTTAAAAATGGAATTTGAAATGTTCCAAAAGAAATAATAGCTTGAATATCAAACCAATCTAATTTTTCTCCAATCCTAATCTTAATTTCTGGTTTGCCTAAAAAATACCGGGGTGCTTGACCATCACCTCTAAATTGAACCAGATAACCTGACTGATCTAAATCTTGTTTATGGGTGGTAAGCCACTGAACCGCATCAGAGCGTGAAATTGACGTGCGACCATCCTGCTCCAAAGGCAATCCAATCGACTTCAGATATTGAAATGCTCTCTTTTCTTTGGTAAGAGATCGCATAATTTTTTGAAAAGCATAACTTTCTCCCTTTTTCTCAAATAACACATTGGCCTCCGAAGATAAGCCATCCCACGGAAATCGATTATTCCCATACTGAAATGATAAAACAAAATTCCAACGATCTGCTGCTACTAAAGCAGCCGCCTTTTTGGCCGCCGTCTTTTCATCCTCATCTATTTTTGGGGTGATTGGACCGTAAGTCAATAAAAATTGGCAATTTTTCTCCGTATTGATTACCTCAAAACCTTTCGCATAAATGGGATAACGGGCAACC
This sequence comes from Spirosoma fluviale, assembly GCA_945906795.1. GTDB lineage: Bacteria > Bacteroidota > Bacteroidia > Cytophagales > Spirosomataceae > Aquirufa > Aquirufa fluvialis_F. The sequence continues at coordinate 3,513 of CAMDRO010000058.1, read as the reverse complement.
ATCGCCCTCACAAATTTGCGAAAATAGTCTTCCTCCATATTTTTCGGAATAACTACAAATTTTTTATTCAAAAAAGCGCGAAGCTTTTTGCCTTCTAATAATGGTTTAAAATGATACAGCTTTTGATTTAAAAGCATCCATGCAGGTTCATCACATAAGATCATGGCGTCCTTATACTGAAATTCCAACTTGGCCCCTAAATACTTCAAGGTGGGAAAATAGTGCGTGTTTTCCTCATTCCGCATGAAATGAAATAATACTTCAACAGGTTCGGATTGAATTTGAATAGATTGACGCATTGGGTTTCCATCATTCCCCATAATAAACAATGTCTTATCTGGGCAAATGAGATCAAATATTTGAGCTCTACGCTTTTCAATCACAGATTGAACCGCTTCTTGAATTTCCTTCTCCCCCTTCTCCGCATCAAACGTTTTTAAATAAAACTCCTCAATGGTCTTCCGTTTTGATGTATTAAATTTTTCGAAAATAGCCGCAGGCTTCATCCCCTCAATCCATTTAACTGCCGCCTCATCGCGCTCATCAAGTCCATGCGCGAATTCATGAAAATTACGCACAGTTAGCGTTTGGTACTCCCAGGTCAATTGGCCTTTTTCATTCAGTTGCACTACAAACACCTCGAATAAATATCCGAGAAATTCATGAGACAAGATTGAATAAACTACCCGAAAGGGTTTAGTAGGAGAGATCTTCATGTAATCATTTACAACCCAAATTCATGAGTTTTATGAGTAAAACCTTCAAAAATAAGGGTTTTAATTCAAATACTCGAAAAAATAGTGTAAAAACTCAAAAAATCAGAAACTGGATTTTTTGAGTTTAAGACAGGTCCAACGATTTTTTTCAGTTTGAGCCATAAAAATAAGTCCATTTTCAAGAGCCGATTTCACAATCATTGGCAAATCTTCCGTATAAAATCCACTTAAAAGGAGCATGCCGCCGTCAACAATCCGTTCAGAATATTCATGCATTTCGGCTAATAAAATATTTCGGTTGATGTTAGCCAACAACACATCATATTTTTTCAATGATTCATTGACTATAGTGCCCTCGACAAAAATGACCTCTTCGCATTGATTTAATGCTGCGTTTTCGATTGAATTTTCGATGGACCAAGGATCTATGTCAAATCCTTTTACATCATATGCGCCCAACTTCGTAGCAACTAAAGCAAGAATTCCTGTTCCAGTTCCGGCATCTAAAACCGATTTTCCTTGTAATTCAATCTCAAATAAAGCTTGGGTCATCAAAAAAGTCGTCTCATGGTGCCCGGTCCCAAATGACATTTTGGGGTTTATGACAATTTCCATGGCATATCCAGGCTCAGATTCATGAAAATTAGCCCGAATAAATACTTGATTTGAAATTCGAATGGGATCGTAATTCGACTCCCAGACCGCATTCCAATTTTGCTTTTCTATTTCATTTATTTGAAAAGAAATGGGCCCTAATACCTCATACCTTTTAATGATCTCAGAAAAAAGGGGTAGATCAAATAAATCTGTTTGACAATAGGCAATTACACCCGAATCCGAATCTTCAAAAATATCAAAATGTATTTCACCCAATTCCGCCAACAAAATATCTACCTGTTCCGGCGAAGCCGAAATTATTACTTGTTGGGTCGTCATAAATTAATTATTATTTATCCGGTGTGGGTCCCGGATCCTTTTTGCCAAAAACGGAAATATTGACATAACGCTTTGGCTGAAGCCTTACATCCATAAGTAATTTATCTAAATCCAAAAGCGCCTTATTTAAACCTACATATAAACTATCATTAGTCAATAATTTACCTGCCGTTCCCTGCCCTTTTTCTAATTTAGAAACGATTCTTTGAAGCGAGCCGACTGCCTTATTGGCTAAATTCAAGGTTTCGCCAATTTTAACCGCTTGCAATGAATCTGCAATGGTATTGAACTTGGTCAGCAATGGCTTTAATTGCTTTTCAGTTTCCACTAAACTGTTCGAAAGAGCACGCATATTGCCAGTAATTTGAATGATATTAGCCTTATTCTCAGCCACCAAATCGGTAACAGAGCCATTGATATTAACAACGGCCTTATTTGAGTTTTTCAATAAAGCATCTAAATAGGTCCCTGTGTTATCAAACTTCTTACTGATTTGTCGAAATGAAATCAACAACGAATCTGCATTAGAAATTACGGGAAGAGCACGTTCTTTCAATAAAGACGTTAAGCCTTTTTCATTCATGGCCGTAATAAATGCCCCTTCAGGCAAAGTGCCGCTACCCAATAGCTCAAGCCGAATTACTTTACCCCCCAGCAAAGCTCCATCAGAAAGAATCGCAATGGACTTATCAGGAACCAAAAATGATTTATTTAATCGCAATTCAACTAAAATTTTATTGCCCTTCTCTGGAACCAAGGATACCTTTTTGACCTTGCCCACTTCTACTCCATTCACCAACACCTGATTAGAAGCCATCAAGCCATCTACGTTATCGTATTGAGCGTAATAGGTTTTTGAAGCCGAGAAAATATCGTTCCCTTTCAAAAAATTAAATCCAAAATAAAGGATTAAAAACGCCATAAGCGCTAAAAATCCTACCTTAAGTTCGTTGCTCTTCAACATATATCTCTATCGTTCAATTTCTTCTTTGTACTGCTTAAATGCTTTCGTAATTCCTTCAGCAACTTCCTTTTGGCCTTTTTCGGAGGCTAAATAGTTTTCTTCTTCTGGATTAGTTAAAAATCCCGTTTCAATCAAAACACTGGGCATCGCCGTTCTCCATATAACCAAAAACCCTGCTTGTTTAACCCCAAAACTCTTTCTTTGATAGTTTTTCAAAAATTGCTCCTCTACTTTTGAAGCAAATTTGACCGAACTGGCCATGAACGCACTTTGATAATTTGCCATCATAATATGCGCTAAAGGAGAATTAGGATCAAAACCACTATAGGCTGTTTGATAATCTTTTTCTTGTAAAATTACTGAGTTTTCACGCTTGGCTACGTTTAAGTTGCCATCTGTTTTGTGTAAACCCATCGTGTAAGTCTCTGTTCCATACAATGATTTATTGGCCGCCGCATTACAATGTACCGAAATAAAAAGATCTGCTTTATTCCGATTGGCGATATTGGCGCGCTCATTCAATTCAATAAAATCATCCGTATCTCGGGTATAAATCACCTTTAAATCGGGGTATTCTTCCTTCAGTTGGCGACCTAACTCCAAAATGATTTTTAACGTCACTTTGCCCTCATGTGATCCCTTAGGGCCCATACAACCTGGATCTTTACCTCCATGCCCGGCATCTAAACAAACAATTTTAAGCGAATTTTTGGGAGATTTTTTTTTGGAATCAACAGTCGGAACGACGGCCGATACAAACAATAGGCCTAAGCAAAAAATAAAAATAAGTCGAACCGTTGAAAACATTATTTTTTAATTAATACACTTAGGTACCACGCAATCATGTAATTTTGTCAATCTTTTACAAACAAAGATAATTATAATTTTTAAATTCCA
>CAMDRO010000057.1 GCA_945906795.1 Spirosoma fluviale | reverse complement strand
TAATTATGATTGATTTCTTCATTATCTTTGACAAAATGGTTTAATCTAAAATCCATGTCAAAATTAGGCAAATATTTAATCTTCCTAGGTAAGCTTTTTACAAATCGTGAAAAATTCAGAGTTTATTGGCCTTTAATTATGCAGGAGTGCATTGATATTGGAATAAGTTCCTTATTAATTGTGGCAATCGTATCCACATTTTTGGGCGCTGTGACTTGTGTACAGACGGCTGCTAACATGGATAATCCTTTTGTACCTCAATATATTATTAGTTTAATTGTTCGAGATACCACTATTTTAGAGATGGGACCCACCATTACTTGTGTCGTATTAGCGGGAAAAGTTGGATCTAATATCGCGGGCCAAATAGGGACCATGCGGATCACGGAACAAATAGATGCTTTGGAGGTGATGGGTATTAATTCTAGGTCTTATTTAGTACTTCCAAAGATCATTGCAGCTATATTAACCTTCCCGATGCTTGTTACATTAGCCTGTTTTTTAGCGATATATGGAGGTTATTTGGCAGGATGGTTGACCGGTTCCATTTCTCCTCAAGAATATATTCACGGTCTTCAATTTCAATTTAAAGGTAATTATATGTTTTTTGCCTTAATTAAATCCGTCGTCTTTGCTTTTATTGTGGTCACTATTTCTTCCTTTCAGGGTTTTCATACGCATGGAGGGGCCTATGAAGTGGGTAAAGCGAGTACATCGGCGGTGACGAATTCATGCATTGCAATTCTTATTGCAGATTACTTGCTGGCCCAATTATTAATCGGCTAGACGCGCTCAATACTTACTTGCGTTATTAGTTCCGAGCTAGCCGATCCTCGATAGGACCCAAATACGGGAGTGATTTCTTCTGGCAAGCATGAAGCGGCTAAGGGAATGTGATTTCCTGCTACAACTTCATGTTGGGTTGGGTCATAACCGCGCCAACCGCCTCCCGGTAAGTACACTTCCACCCAAGCATGTAAATGATGCGTTTGGTTAGGGACATCCACAGGAGCGACGCCCACATAATATCCACTGACAAAGCGAGTGGCTAAGCCCAAAGCTCTGCACATAGCTGAAAATAAAACGGCATAATCACGGCATGAGCCTCTCCGATTAACCAGCGTGTATTCAGCTGAGTTAGGGGCACCTTCTTCCCTAATTTCATAGGCAAATTTCCTGAATATGAATTCATTTAATTCGGATAAAAATGAGGAGGTATTCCATTTGACTTGAGAGGCAATTTGTCTGGCAGTTTGCTCGACAAGGCTAGTAACCCCTTCTTGGCCTAAATAAGGACTGAGTGTTTTTTGATAGGAATGGGTATAATTTAAGGGCAATGTTTTACTCTCAAAGGGGAAATATACAAAGTCAAAAGGATTAAATTCCGTTGTTTCGACTACTGCATTCATTTCAATCTCTAAGAAATTAGTGGGTTCTTTGAAGAATAATATATTTTGAATGTTGCCTTCAGGGTCTAGATTTTTAGAGATTTGTATAGGCTTTGGATTGACATTTAGTGAAAACGAATTGATGGTCAATAAGGAGCTTTTTCTAGGATGTAAGTACAAGACATGTGGCTCTAGGTTGACAATAGCGCTATAATTATAAGTAAGTAGGTGCTTGATTTTTGCGATCATTGAGCAGTGGATCTAGGAAATAAAATTAAATTTTTCATCCAATCTTCATTGATGCTTTCCAATGATTTTCTTAATGCAGTATTCCATTCATCAGAAATTTTTTGCATATCTTCTTTATATAAACGCACCTCTTTTGCTTTAAAACTGTCTTTTTCATAAACGACCACGTCAATCGGGTAATCCACATCGTTCGTACTTACTTGGGTCGCGTCAAACGAAAGAAAGCCCATTTTTAAGGCATCTTTTAAGGATGTGTCATGGGTAAGATTTCTATTTAAAAGAGGTTTGCCATAATTTGAATTGCCAATAATCTGGTATTTAAGTCCATCATTTATTTCGATCCAGTTCCCTTCAGGAAAGATTAAAAACAGTTTATGTGTTGAGTCTTTTGGCATTTGACCGCCAACAATCGCATGAAGGTTAAATTGATATCCTTCCTTTTCTAAGGTTTCTCGATCTTCATTGGCTACTTTTTTCAACATTTGACCAAAAGCCGTAGCCGCCTCATGCATGTAATTGTAGGCAGATTCTTGCTCTTCTACCGTTTGGTTAAAGTATATTACCGCTTTATCTCGAACCGACCTTAAGCCAGCAGTCATGATGAAAAGACTGTGGTCTTTTATTTCATGAATGGAGATTTTTTTATTCGAATACATCTCATTTCCTGCCGTGATTCTGGTATCGGCAATGGCGATAATGCCTTCTTTTACTGTTATACCTAAGCAATATGTCATAAAGTGGAATTGCGTAATTTTGCGCAATATTACGATTTTTATTTAGAAGCCTATGTTACTTAATAGGCTTAATGTCAAAATAGGTTTTAAATACAGTTTGGCCGATGTCATTGTTTTTAGTTTGGAAATCATCTAAAAATTGGTGCAGCCCTGTTTTTAAAATATCGTCAATTTCAGTGAATTCAATTTCTGATAAAAGTTTTGATATTTTCTTTTCGGCTGCATTTGAATACCCATGATCAAAAGAGGTACCTGAAATCGCATAAAGTGATAATTCCGCTTCTTGTAGGCAATGAACAACCGACCTAGGAAAGCTTTTGTCAAGAATTAAAAATTCGACGATATGCGTAGGACTAATCACCTTGTATTGCTGACGAAACATATTGTAGGCTGAAACCGATTTTAAAACAGCCGACCATAATAAAAGGTCTAAAGGTGATCCTATTGCGTCAATATCGGGAAGGAGTGTAAAGTATTTTACATCTAAAAAACGTGTCGTTTTATCCGCGCGTTCTAATAATTTACCCATTTGTCCAAAATGCCAACCTTCACCCCTTGTGATTGTCGAATCGACTATTCCGTAAAAAAGTTGGCTGCCGGATTTTATTTCTTCTAAAAAACCCCGATAACGCGATATTTCCCAATTTTTACTTCCCTCCACTCGATCTTTTACCTTCCAGTAGATTTGATTGACATACTCCCACATTTCTTTTGAAATGCTTTCTCGAATGGTACGAGCGTTTTCGCGCGCACTATATAAACACGATAAAATGGAGTTGGGATTGTCCACGTCAAAGGTCATAAAGTGCAACACATTTTCACGGTTGGCCACGGGATAATGTTCGAAAAAATTGAAGTGATCTGCTGTGGCAACAATCAGGGGTTCCCACTGTTCGGGCACATTGGGTGGAAGGTCTAAAGCTAAATTAAAATTAACGGAGATGAAACGCGCGTAATTATCCGCTCTCTCAATGTAACGATTCATCCAATAAATGGAGTTAGCAACCCGACTTAGCATAGGCTTTAATTTTTATTAAATGCTTGATTATCCGAAGGATGGTTAAAATTATTGTTTTTTTTGAGACTACCATAACGCAAGCACTTTATTTAAATATACTCTATTAAATCTGCATTTTATCCTTGTTTTATTCCCATAAATTTGGTCAAATGTTGTATTTTTACGGTGTTTTATTTTTTACGAAATCTATGTTTTATCAAAATATACTTAAGCCTCTTTTATTTTTAATCAATCCGGAGCAAGCTCATTATTTAGTAGCCCATGGTTTGAAGTTGATGATGAAAGTTCCTGGTGTTTCTTGGATTTTCAAGTGGGTCTATGGGTTTAAGCATAAAAATTTAGTACGAGAAGTATTCGGTTTGAGATTTGAAAATCCGGTTGGATTAGCTGCAGGATTTGATAAAAATGCATATTCGGTGGATGATTATGCGAATCTTGGATTTGGGTTTATTGAGGTAGGAACCGTTACGCCTAAGGCGCAAATTGGCAATCCTGAGCCTAGGCTTTTTCGTTTGCCAACAGACGAGGCCTTAATTAATCGGATGGGATTTAATAATGACGGAATGTTGGCCATACAAAAGCGATTGGCCTCAAGAAAATCAAAGGTGATTGTTGGCGGTAATCTAGGTAAAAATAAAATCACCCCGAATGAAGAAGCAGAGGAGGATTATTGCTTAAGTTTTGAGGCTTTGTTTGATGAGGTAGATTATTTTGCTGTCAATGTAAGTTCGCCCAATACGCCTAATTTAAGAGCTTTGCAAGAAAAAGAGCCTTTGAAAAAGTTGTTAATCAGGCTACAGAAATTGAATCAAAGTAAGCTAAAACCTAAACCAATCTTATTGAAAATTGCCCCAGATTTAACCAATGAGCAATTAGATGATGTGATCGAGATTGTGCTTGAAACTAATTTAGCCGGGATAATTGCCACCAATACCACAATTTCAAGGGAAGGATTGAAGTCTTCAGCCAAATTGTCTAATGAGATGGGTGGCTTAAGTGGTCGGCCATTGAGAAAAAGGTCTACAGAAGTGATTTCCTATTTACATGATAAGTCGAAAGGCAAAATCCCTATTATAGGTGTGGGGGGTATTCATTCTGCGGAGGATGCCATAGAAAAATTGAAAGCTGGGGCATGTTTAATTCAGCTCTATTCTGGGTTTATCTATGAAGGGCCCGGCTTGATAAAAAATATTAATCAGGCAATCCTTAAAAATGGTTTATAAAATGATTTTGTAAATCAAATCAAAAAGTCGAAATTTATATATTAAATCAATTTTTATTTATGGCCAAAAAGATCGTTAATACATCAAATACGCTTCAAATTAATTTTGAGAAGGGAGCTAAAAAGGACAGTGATTCAGGTCCAGGTTTCTTCCGCTTTCGAATTATTTTTGCCGCTTTTTTGTTTGGAATTGGCACTTTGTTAATGGTCGCTTTTGCCTCTAATTTTTTTGTGGGTGTCGCTGATCAAAGTGAATTAGAGCAGGGGTCAATCGATGTGTTAAATGGATCAGATATCCCTGTGAAGAACTTTGCAGGCTTACTAGGGGCTAAAATTGCACATTTCTTTTTGTTTAGGACTTTTGGTTGGTCTTCTTTTTTATTAATTCCTCTGTTTTATCTATCCGCATTAAAATTAGGTTTTAAGCGTGAGATATATCCCATAGATCGTCTTTCCTGGCAAGTCTTATTTTACATTATTTGGGGAAGTTTAGTAGCAGGTTTTTTGGTTTTCCAATTGAATTTGCCTCATTCTTTGGGTGGAGGAGTGGGCTTTTTTGTCAATGAAAAACTGAACCAATTATTGGGCTATCTTTCTGTATTTCTTATTTTGTTTGTTGGTTTTGTCTTTCTCGTTATATTTTATCAGTTGAACCCTAAGTCTGCAAAGGCACTATCAGGATTGTCGCAAGCAAATGCTTCTGGAGATTTGGTTGATGGGGTGCCAACAGAATTTCTGGATGATTTTATGGATGCAGATGGACCTAGTATTCATGAGGACAATGAGGATTTGGAGGTCTTTAGGCCGATTGTACCTCCTGAGAAAGGAGAATCAACTAGTCCTGAAGAATCAATTTTGCCCACTGAAGTGGCTGCTGAGGATGATTTATCGTTTACCTATAAGGTGGCTGCTGAAGAAACTTCTGTGGAAGAAGTGGAGGATTCTAGCTTAGCGGGACAAGAGCTTAAGGCAAATGATTTGGTTCAGCAATTTGGTTTATATGATCCTACGGAAGATTTACCTAAATATGTATATCCTACCTTGGATTTATTGAAGGAATATGATCAGAAAAATCAAACGACCCAAGTGACGATGGATGAGTTGAAGGAGAATAAGGAGAAGATTGTTGAGACTTTATTGAACTATGGCATTGGTATTCAGAAGATTGAGGCTACGATTGGGCCAACGGTCACTTTATACGAGATTATTCCTAAAGCGGGCGTGCGGGTAAGTAAAATAACCTCCTTGGAGGACGATTTATCTCTTTCTTTAGCCGCCATGGGGGTTCGGATTATAGGCCAAATGCCTGGAAAAGGTACAATCGGAATTGAAGTGGCCAACAAGATTAGAGAAATGGTTCCTGTCCGAGCTGTTATTGGTTCTGAAAAATTTCAAAAATCTACGTATGATTTACCTATTACATTGGGTAAAACTATTTCAAATGAAATTTTTGTTGCGGATTTAGCCAAAATGCCACATTTGTTGATGGCCGGTGCTACAGGCCAAGGAAAGTCGGTCGGTTTAAATATGTTATTGACTTCTTTGATTTATAAAAAGCATCCAGCTACGTTAAAGTTTGTTTTAGTGGATCCGAAAAAAGTGGAGCTTTCTTTGTTCAATAAATTAGAGAGGCACTTTTTAGCTTGTCTTCCAGATTCAGAGGAGGCTATTATTACGGACACTAAGAAAGTAGTTAATACGCTTAACTCGCTTTGCAAGGAGATGGATATGCGTTATGATAAGCTGAAGGATGCGGGTTGTCGAAACATTAAAGAATATAATCAGAAGTTTATTAATCGGCGACTTAATCCCAATGAGCATGATTTCATGCCTTATATCGTATTGGTGATCGATGAGCTCGCGGATTTAATGTTGACCGCCGGTAAGGAAGTCGAACATCCGATTGCTCGCATGGCACAGTTGGCCCGTGCCATCGGCATACACTTAGTGGTTGCCACCCAGCGACCTTCCGTGAATGTGATTACGGGTACGATTAAGGCAAATTTTCCTGCTCGATTATCGTTTAAAGTCATGTCTAAAATTGACTCAAGAACGATCTTAGATGCGAGCGGTGCGGATCAATTGGTAGGAATGGGCGATATGCTTTTGTTGATGGGTTCTGAAGTGATACGATTGCAATGTGCTTTTGTGGATACGCCTGAAGTGGAAGAGATATGCGAGTTTATTGGGAACCAACAAGGTTACGCGTCCGCTTATTTGTTACCTGAGCCCGATTCTGAGGAAATGGGTGGGCAAGATCGGGGGGACTTTGATCCAGCAAACCGAGATTCCTTTTTTGAGGAGGCGGCTCGTTTAGTGGTGATGCACCAACAAGGAAGTACGTCTTTGATTCAACGGAAATTGAAATTGGGCTATAACCGAGCGGGTCGATTGATCGACCAATTAGAGTCGGTAGGTATCGTGGGTTCTTTTGGAGGATCTAAGGCAAGAGAGGTATTAGTTAAGTCTGAAACTGAGTTAGAAGAAATATTGAAAAATCTATAAATGGGTATGAAAAAATTGCTTTGCATCGTCATTGGTTTATTTATCTCTTTAGGTACTTTTGGCCAATCTTCAAAGGCATTATCGATTGTTGATGGCATGCAAAAAATGTATAAATCGCTTCCTTCTTTTTCAGCTAATTTTTCTTATCAGACGGATGGAAGTGGCGAGATGTCGGGTTCGATTACTGTGAGGGGGACTAAATTTAGGTTAAAAACAGCAGGCCAAGAAATTTTCAATAACGGGAAAGAAGTGTCTACCTACATGAAGGAAATTAATGAAGTGAATATTTCGAGCTTTGACCCTGAAGAAGGTGATTTGAATCCAGCTAAGATTTACTCATTTGATAAGAAACAATACAAAATCAATTTGGTATCGGAGGCTGGAGGTGCTTCAACATTGGAATTAGCGCCAACGGCTAAGTCGGCCCAAATTCAAAAAATTAGTTTAAAGATTGAATCTACTAGCTATAAAGTGAAGGAGTGGACCATTGTCAATAAAGCGGGGAAGAAACAGAATTTTAAGATTACAAAATTCAACCCGAACGCTGGCGTGGATGACGCCTATTTCACTTTTAACAAGAAATCATTTCCAGGTGTTTCGGTCAATGACCTACGATAATTAAGAAACCGTTTCTAGAATCAGTTGGCGCATAATCTCCAACCCATCCGTATTATTTAAATCGGGGTCAGCTGCTCTTTCAGGATGCGGCATAAGACCAAATACGTTTCTTTGATCATTGCATATACCGGCAATATTTAATAGACTTCCATTCGGATTTGCTGCTTCGTTGACATTCCCATTTTCATCACAATAATAGAACAGGATTTGATCGTTGGCCTGTAAACTTTTTAACGTTTTTTTATCTGTAAAGTACCTGCCCTCCGCATGTGCGATGGGTATTTTAAACGCTCTATTTAAATCAAGTTCTTGGGTTAACAGCGTATGGTTAGTGGCTGCCTTTAAGTAAATATTTTTTGATATAAATTTCTGCGAGTTATTTCTAAGGAGTATGCCGGGAAGCAGATGGGCTTCAACCAATACTTGAAATCCATTACATATTCCCATGAGATAACCTCCGTTTTGGGCATGTGCTATTACATGGTCCATGATGGGGGAAAAGCGAGCAATGGCACCCGAACGAAGGTAGTCGCCATAAGAAAATCCACCGGGGATAATAATAAAATCACAACCTTGTAGATCCGTTTCTTTGTGCCATAGTTTCATGGCTTCGTGGCCCAAACTTTCAATAACTCCTACTGTGTCATCATCGCAATTAGAACCGGGGAATACTACAACGCCAAATTTCATATTTTTTATTTCAGATTATCTTCAAAAATACGGCTTTTTGTTAAATTTTTAAACAAACAAAAGCGCATTTATTTTTCTCTAAATGGCTTAGGGTAAATTTTTAATCTAAAAAAAGCTGCACGGGTTAGGTGCAGCTTTGATTTAATTATTTTAATGATCGACTAATAGCGATAATGCTCAGGCTTGAATGGCCCATTAGCCGGAACACCAATATAATCTGCCTGCTCTTTTTCTAAGACCTCTAGTTTAGCGCCGATATGAGCTAAATGCAAGAAAGCTACTTTCTCATCTAAATGTTTAGGTAAGATGTACACTTTATTTTCATAATTAGCTGAATTAGCCCAAAGTTCTAATTGAGCCAAGGTTTGATTGCAGAATGAATTTGACATCACAAAAGAGGGGTGTCCCATCGCGCATCCAAGATTAACTAAACGTCCTTCTGCTAACACAATCACATTTTTGCCATCGATGGTATACATGTCGACCTGTGGTTTGATTTGATCTTTGGTTTGGCCATAGTTTTTATTTAACCATTCCATGTCAATTTCATTGTCGAAATGACCAATGTTACAAACGATAGCTTTGTCCTTCATCAATTTAAAGTGACGATCACGAATGATTTTCACATTACCTGTGGCCGTAACAAATATATTAGCTCTAGTGGCAGCTTCATCCATAGGAACCACTTCAAATCCGTCCATGGCAGCTTGAAGTGCACAAATTGGATCGATTTCAGTGACTAAAACTCGGCAACCAGCCCCTTTTAAAGATTCAGCTGAACCCTTTCCCACATCTCCATAACCTGCAACCACGGCTACTTTACCTGCTAACATTAAATCTGTCGCACGACGAATGGCGTCTACTAAAGACTCTTTGCAGCCATATTTATTATCAAACTTAGATTTAGTCACTGAGTCGTTGACGTTGATCGCTGGCAAAAACAACGTACCATTTTTCATACGCTCATACAAACGATGAACTCCGGTGGTTGTTTCTTCAGAAAGACCTTTAATGGCCTCAATTAATTCTGGATATTCATCAAAAACCATGTTGGTTAAATCACCACCATCATCCAAAATCATGTTCAATGGTTGCTTATCTTCTCCAAAAAATAGAGTTTGCTCGATGCACCAATTGAACTCTTCTTCGTTCATGCCTTTCCAAGCGTAAACAGGAATTCCTGCGGCGGCAATGGCTGCAGCTGCATGATCTTGTGTTGAGAAAATGTTACATGATGACCAAGTTACCTCTGCTCCTAATGCGATTAAAGTTTCAATTAAAACGGCTGTCTGAATCGTCATGTGCAAGCATCCTGCGATGCGCGCTCCCTTCAAGGGTTGGGCTTCTCCGAATTCTTTTCTCAATGCCATTAGACCAGGCATTTCTGCTTCTGCTAATTGAATTTCTTTACGACCCCAATCGGCCAATGCAATATCTTTAACTTTGAATGGTACATAAGTACCTGCTGCTAATGCCATATTTTTTATGCTTGTTATCTTAATAAAGTGCAAATTTAAACTTTTTTTTCTTCAGACGCAAAATCTAGATGAACTCCTATTTAACGGTCAACAATTATTTAATATTTGACTCGAATTCCCCGTTTTAAATAGTCAAAAAAGGGAGAACACTTTCTAATTGGATTCCTCTTGAACCTTTGATTAGGATAAATGAACTTGCGATGGGATGATCTTGAAGCCAATTATGTAGTCCAAACTTATCTGGAAAATAAAATGCCTGTGGTAAATGAATGAGTGCATGCTGCATTTGTTCACCCACTAATAATATTTTTTCAAATGGGAAGGATGAAATTAATTTCCCTAATTCGGCGTGTTCCTTCATCGATTCTACGCCTAATTCAAACATATCACCCAAGATTAAAACTTTTGGGCTGTTCGCGGTTCCTGCAAAATGACTTATTGCCACATTCATCGATGTGGGATTTGCATTATAGGCATCCATTAAAACCTGATTACTTCCTGATTTGATGAATTGAGATCGGTGGTTGGCCGGTAGGTAATTGGCAATTCCTTGATTACAGGCTAAATCTGTTAATTCAAAATGCTTTCCTATGGCGATGGCCATTTGGATGTTTTCGAAATTGTATACTCCTGGTAAATGCGTAGTTATTTTTTCACCTGATGTGGTTTGGTAAATGATGGTGGGTGTTGAAGCTACCAACTGAATAGGCATTTCTTGATTGGCCAAAATCGTCTTATTAAAGACTCTTTCGGCATACATTTCGTGAACCACATTTTTGACTTCTGGTAAAAAAACGGTTGATGCGTGATCAGCTAAAAAGTCAAACAATTCTCCTTTTCCTTTTTTTACCCCTTCAATTCCTCCAAAACCCTCTAAATGTGCTTTGCCAATATTGGTAATTAAGCCATGGGTGGGTTGTGCAATATCCGCTAATTCTTTAATGTCACCTTGTTTGTTGGCCCCCATCTCTATGACAGCAATTTCGTCGCTAGGCTTGATCGAGAGAATGGACAATGGAACACCTATATGGTTGTTTAGATTACCAGCGGTTGCAAAACATTGGTATTTTTGAGATAAAACGGAAAAAACAAGCTCTTTGGTGGTGGTTTTACCATTGGAACCCGTAAGGCCAATGATGGGGATAGATAAGGTTTTTCGGTATTGAAGGGCTAAATCTTGCAAAGCTTTTAAGCCATCCTGTACTAATAACGTTTTTTCTCCTGAATCAAATTTGGGATGATCAATGACCGCGTAGGATGCTCCTTTTTCTAAGGCTTCTTTGGCTAGTATGTTGGCGTTGAAATTAGGCCCTTTTAATGCAAAAAAGAGATTTCCTTTTTCTATTTTTCGGGTGTCGGTTGATATCCCAGTGGAGGATAAAAATTTGTCTAAAAGCAATGAATTAGTCACCTTCATTTTATATTTAATGCTCCAATTTGCATAATGCGAATACAAATATCGAATGAAAAATTTAGTATTCCTTTTTTTAATGGTTTTTAAAGCTCAAATTTTAGGTTAAAGCCTTCAATTTAAGTTTAATCAGGCTTATCCTCAGGTGATCGGCCTTTATTTACAGATTGGAATCAAGATGGTTTGGTGGATATAAATGTAGGTTTGGCTACAGGAGGTGTCCTTTATTGCAAAATAAATTCATGTCTGAATTATCTGCCAATATTGAAAATTCTTCGCTTCAGATATGGCCAAATCCAAGTGAAGAATATTTGCAAATCATGAGCAATGAAAGTGGTACGTATGAACTGATCGATTTTACTGGTAAAAAAATAACGAATAATGTTCAAATTGAAAAAATGGTTCCTACTAGAATGGATATATCTCAAATCCCAAGAGGTATTTATTTTCTAAAATTCATTTCGTCAAAAAACCAAATTAGTCTTAAGAAGTTGATGCTTGATTAGAAAAATTTTGGGACTCCTAAAATAATTTGTCGGAGGCTGACGATGATAATCACCATACCGACCAAAATCATCATGGATTTCACGGGGAGTTTATTGGCTAGTTTAGCTGCAATAGGCGCTGCAACAACGCCGCCAAGAATTAGGCCAATAATCACTTGCCAATAACCTAAACCAATGACCGTGAAAAAGGTGATGGATGAGGCTAGTGAAACAAAAAACTCGGTCAAATTTACACTGCCAATGGTGTATTTTGGATGCCTTCCAGATGCAATTAGGGTAGATGAAACGATAGGTCCCCAGCCACCACCACCGATTGAGTCAAGGTAACCCCCAAAAAGTGCAAGCACACCCACACGTTTGAGTTGGCGCTTTTCCATTCTTTTAATCAATGCTTTTCGAATGATGATGACACCTAAAAACAAGGTGTATATTGACACGATGGGCTTTATTAACGAGGAATACTCTTCCAAACTTGATAATACGTAGGCCCCTAAAATGGCACCTATGATTCCTGGAATAACCAATGTTTTAAATAATTTAGAATTAACGTTGCCAAATTTCAAATGCATATAACCTGAAACGCCTGAGGTAAATACTTCGGAGGCATGAACAGAAGCGGATGCGGCTGCAGGTGTTATGCCGACAGATAATAAAAAGGTTGTCGCGGTAACTCCATAAGCCATACCCAACGCGCCATCAATCATTTGGGCTATAAATCCACCGGCAATATAGTATAGGATTTCAGAATTGACGGAATTGAAAACAGCGATTAAATTTTCTGTAGTTAAATAACTAAAAAGGAGATGGCCTACGATCATCAGGCCTAATGCATTGCTTAAATGTATGATGATTTCAGTTGCACTTCTTTCTCTTTTCCAAATAATCTGCACAGCCTTATAAAGGCTTGGGAAATTTTTATTAAAGTTGCTTGGCTCTAAGGGTAAAGACATAATTAAGTTTTATTCTCTACAAAGTTAATAGACTTTACTTAATCTACCAATAAAGTAGAGTAAATATTTTTTGACAAAAAAGACTTAATTTGCGTGTTCTTCAAATGATTATATAAATTTTATGCGTACAGAGTATCAGTTTCGTGAGATTGAGAAGCAATGGCAATCTTTTTGGGAAAAAAATGAAACATTCAAATCTCAAATAAATAAAAATAAACCCAAGTATTTTGTACTTGACATGTTTCCGTATCCATCGGGTGCGGGATTGCATGTGGGACATCCACTGGGTTATATCGCTTCTGATATTATATCGCGTTATAAAAGGCTCATGGGATTTGAGGTTTTGCATCCCATGGGTTTTGATTCTTTTGGTTTACCGGCTGAACAATACGCGATTCAGACGGGGCAGCATCCTGCAGTGACGACTGAAAATAATATTGCAAAATATATCGAGCAATTGAAAAACATGGGTTTTTCGTTTGATTGGTCGCGTGAAGTGCGGACTTCTGATGCTTCGTATTATAAGTGGACGCAGTGGATTTTCATGAAATTATTTAATTCGTGGTATAATCAAGAAACAGATAAGGCTGAATCGATTGACACCTTGACTGAGATTTTAACTAAAAAGGGCTCTGTAAATCTGCGGGCTGTTTGTGATGAGGAGTTGCCTAGAATATCGGCTGATGAGTGGAATTCATACTCTGAAGATGAAAAATATAAATATATATTGGGCTATCGATTGGCTTATTTAGATGATTCGGTGGTCAATTGGTGTCCGGCCATGGGCACTGTTTTAGCTAATGATGAGGTTAAGGATGGTTTTTCTGAACGAGGTGGCTATCTGGTGGAGCAGAAAAAAATGCGCCAATGGTCGATGCGAATTACGGCTTATGCTGACCGCTTACTGACTGGTTTGGATGAGGTTGATTGGTCAGATTCCATTAAGGAGCAACAAAGGAATTGGATTGGTAAGTCCATAGGAGCTGAGGTCACCTTTGACATTGAAAATGTTATTGATAAAAAAATCAAAGTCTTTACCACCCGAGTTGATACAATTTATGGTGTTTCTTTTATGGTGTTAGCCCCTGAGCATGAATGGGTTGACTCTCTGACAACTCAAGAACAAAAATCAGCTGTAGCCGAATATGTAAAATGGACTCAATCAAGGTCTGAATTGGATCGTGTTTCTGAGGTGAAGCAAATTTCCGGTGTTTTTACTGGAACCTATGTGACTAATCCGGTTAATGATGAGCGTGTGCCATTGTATTTGGCTGATTATGTGTTAGCGGGATATGGAACGGGTGCGGTGATGGGTGTGCCTTCTGGGGACCAACGAGATTGGAATTTCGCTACTCATTTTGATTTACCTATTATTCCTATTTTAGATGCTCAAAAAGGAATTGAAAAGCAGGCTGACGCGACCAAAGAGGGACTTTATATTAATTCAGGTATAATAAACGGTTTGTCTTACAAAGAAGCTACGAATACATTAATATCTTGGCTAGAGCAACGTGGTTTAGGGAAGGGAAAGATTCAATATCGAATGCGAAATGCTGTTTTTTCTCGCCAACGATATTGGGGTGAACCGGTTCCGGTTTATTTTAAACCAACGTCTTCAGGTGAATTGTTGCCTTATTTGATCGATGAATCTGATTTGCCACTGGAGTTACCCAAAATAGATAAATATTTGCCGACTGAAACGGGCGAGCCTCCTTTGGGGCGTGCATCTATGGAGTGGAAATATAAAAACCAATATGAATACGAATGGTCAACGATGCCTGGTTGGGCCGGTTCTTCTTGGTATTGGTATCGCTATATGGATTCTCAAAATAAAGATGAATTCGCTTCCAAGGAGTCTGTAGATTATTGGAAGGCCGTTGACCTATACATTGGAGGTTCTGAACATGCTACAGGTCATTTACTTTATAGTCGTTTTTGGAATAAATTTTTGAAGGATTTAGGATTAGTCCATGAAGAGGAATTTGCTAAAAAATTGATCAACCAAGGTATGATTCAAGGCCGATCCAATTTTGTATATCGGGTAAAAGATTCGGAAAAGGTTACTTTTGTTTCCTATGGATTAAAAGAAAAATATCAGATAGCTGCATTACATGTGGACGTCAACATTGTTGAGAATGATATTTTAGATGTGGACGCATTTAAAAAATCCAGAAATGATGTGCCTGATGATGCGGAATTTATCCTTGAAGGGGGTAAATATATGTGCGGCTGGGAAGTTGAGAAAATGTCTAAATCCAAATATAATGTTGTTAACCCTGATGATTTGATTTCAAAATATGGTGCGGATACCTTGCGTGTGTATGAAATGTTTTTGGGCCCATTGGAGCAATTTAAACCTTGGAATACGAATTCAATTTCAGGATCCCATAATTTTTTGCGGAAGTTTTGGCGATTATTCTTTGACGAAAACACACAGGCTGGTAAGTTGGTGGATGAAACAGCTTCGGCCGATGAACTTCGTGTACTACATACCGCAATTAGAAAAGTGAAGGATGACCTAGATCGTTTCTCATTTAATACGGTGGTTTCGACACTTATGATTTGTGTAAATGATTTAGGCCAACTAAAATGCCATAAAAAATCAGTATTGAGGGACTTGTTAATTTTAGTTTCTCCTTACGCTCCCCACATGGCAGAGGAATTATGGGTAGCACTCGGAGAATTACCCGGCCAAATATCTTATGCTAAATTCCCTGAATTTAATCCTGCTTTTTTAAATGAAGAGTCCTTCAAATACCCAATTTCTTTTAATGGAAAAGTTAAATTAACGCTAGATTTTTCTAGCTCAGCTTCTTCAAATGAAATAGAATCAGGGGTATTGGCTAACGAGCAGGTGATTAAAATATTAGCAGGTGTTTCTCCTTCTAAAGTAATTGTTGTTCCTAAACGAATCGTTAATATCGTATTGGGAAAATAGTTTTAATTTGAATTATTTGGCTAAAAGCATCTCTAGTGCTTTCAAAAAAGTAATAATAAAGGCTAATAAGCTAATGCTCCATTTCATAGATTTGTGTATAGCCATTTGAATCTCTAACCGGAGCTCCATTTTGAATTCATTAAACTGGGCAATTAATGAAT
>CAMDRO010000056.1 GCA_945906795.1 Spirosoma fluviale | reverse complement strand
GGATTAATTTTCAAATTTACACAATAACTTCATTAGGTTTCTTACCTTTGTGAAATATTTGGACATTCTGCTATTGTTTTCCCAGAAGTCCTTTAAACAAACTGAAAACAAATGGTATACGTAATCCGAAAGGAACATTTCAACGCCGCACATCGGCTATTCAATCCGAACTGGACTGAAGAAAAAAATCAAGAAGTATTTGGGCCTTGTGCTAACAATAACTGGCATGGACATAATTTCGAACTCATAGTCACGGTCAAAGGAAACCCTAATCCAGAAACGGGATTTGTATATGACCTTAAAAAATTGGGTGATTTAATTAAGGTGGAAATAATCGATAAAGTAGACCATAAAAATCTAAATTTAGATGTCGATTTCATGGCCAACAAATTAGCGAGCTGTGAAATTTTAGTCAAGGAATTTTGGAAAATATTAGCACCCAAAATTTCTGAAGGAACTACGACAAATGCATGTCTTCACAAAATTCATTTGATTGAAACCAATAAAAACTCGGTAGAATACTACGGAGAATCATAGATGAAATATTTTATTCTTGCCGGTGAGAAATCAGGTGATTTACATGGATCTAACCTTGTAAAACAAATTCATTTAATAGACAAAAAAGCAGAAATAAAAGGTTGGGGCGGGGATCAAATGAAATCCGAGGATGTTGAAATATTAGTACATCATCAGGAATTAGCCATCATGGGCATTTTAGGAGTATTGAAAAACCTGATTAGGCTAAAAAGATTATTTAATTTATTTTCCAATCAAATAGCAGAGTTCAAACCTGATACCGTAATATTCATCGACTACGGTGGCTTTAATCTGAAAGCAGCAAAAATCGCTAAACTTAGCGGTTTTTACACCCAATTTTACATAGCACCTAAAGTATGGGCATGGAATAAAAACAGAATTAATTCCATAAAAAAATGGGTAGATCAATTGTATGTAATTTTCCCATTCGAGCTCAAATTATTTAAAGACAAGGACATTTCAACCCATTATATTGGTAATCCGTTAAAAGATGCGATCGATGCATTTGTGCCTAATCCTGAGTTTTTGTACAAAAATGATACTTACGTAGCTTTATTGGCTGGTAGTAGGCAACAAGAAATCAAAGCAAGTTTACCTGTATTCGAAGAATTAGTTAAAGAGTGTCCAGAAAAAGATTTTATCATTGCAGGCGTACCTGAATTTAGAAATCTGTATGAGAATAGTCATATCAAGGTTGTATATGAACAAACCTATGATGTAATAGGCTGTTCATCTGCAGCAGTTGTCACGTCTGGAACTGCCACATTAGAAACCGCACTACTAAAAATTCCACAAATCGTAGTTTACAAAACAGATTGGTTATTCTATACATTGGCCAAAATGCTTATTAAAATAAATTACATATCCTTAGTGAATATTATTTTAAATAAGAAAGCCGTGCCGGAACTCATTCAACATGAATTTAATAGCAAAAACTTACATGCTGAATTATCCAAATTACTAGACAAAACATCCATTGAATATACAAATCAAAAAAACGATTACGAAAATTTAATTGAGCTTATAGGTCCATCAGGGGCATCCCAATTAGCCGCAGAAAAAATAGTATTATTTACTAAAAATCAAGCTAAATAATTTTTAATCCAAGATTTTTGAACTCCTGGAATCGTAGAGAAATACTGAGCTATTACTTTTTTATCGGCATCAAATTCACCAGAAGGATAAAAAGGTTCACTAATTTTAATTAATTGATTAACATAATCAAAACCGATCATAATGATCGGTATGTTCGCCTTTATGGCAATGTAATAAAAACCTGTACGTAATTCTTGAACATCTTTTCTAGTACCCTCAGGGGCTAATACGGCAATAAATGTTTCCTTTTCGGCATAAATGTCGACGATTGAATCTACTAAATTTGACCTATTTTTACGGTCAACAGGATAACCACCAAGGAGGCGAAACATCCAACCAAAAATTCCATCAAACAATTCTTTTTTGCCCCAAAAAATGATTGGGATTTTCATTATTGATCGAGCGCCTAGGCCTACGGGGAAGTCAATCCATGAAGTATGTGGAGCTACGATTACAATGCTTTTTTTAATACTTGCAGGGTATTCGCCTTCTAAAGACCAACCAGAAATTTTAAAAACAAAATCAAAAATTGGGCTAGATATTAACATAGTTCTGTGATTTTTTTAGAAATCTGAGAAAAAGAATTTTTGGGATCAATCAAAATAGAATCAATGCCTAGTTGGGATGCTGATTCAATATTAGCCACATTATCATCAAAAAAAACTAATTGACCTGCGATCAAATTATTTTCCCTTAACACTTGCTCGTAAATCGATGGATTAGGTTTAACTAAACCCATGTTAAATGAAAAATGTGTTTTCTTAAAAAGATCAAATAAATTCTCCCCATTGGGGCCCAATTGATTATTTAAAAATATCCGAGCATGTATAATACTTGTGTTTGACAACAAATACAGATCAAAATTAGATGTCAATTCTTCCAAAAATGAATACACATTAGAGGGAAAATCGAGTAAGAGGGCTGAAAATGCTTGATCAAATTCTTCTTTGGAACAATTTAAAGCTAATTTATCCTTTAATAGATTTCTAAATTCCTCATCGGTCAATAAGCCAGCTTCGTAGCCCAACCACAATCCATTATCAATAATTTTCTTTTGTATTTCCTCCGGACTAAATACAGTTGATAATTGACTAAATGCCTGATAAGTAAGTGATAAATCAATAGGTAATAAAACATTA
The DNA here is from genome assembly GCA_945906795.1 of Spirosoma fluviale. Classification (GTDB taxonomy): domain Bacteria; phylum Bacteroidota; class Bacteroidia; order Cytophagales; family Spirosomataceae; genus Aquirufa; species Aquirufa fluvialis_F. The sequence goes on along the minus strand of CAMDRO010000056.1, from coordinate 13,478 downwards.
CCTAAATCAAACAAGAGGGCATTTTTAGATTTCATATTACTCGTTGACTACACCCATTTTACTGAATTTATCTATTCTTGCATCGATCCTTTCAGAGCTAGACATCGCATTCAAAACCTTGAGCTCAGATATGATTACCTTTTTTATATTTTCAGCAGCCACATCAGGGGATAAATGAGCACCTCCTAATGGTTCTGAAATTATCCCGTCAATTAACCCATTTTTAAGCATATCATCCGCTGTTAGCTTTAAAGCTTCGGCTGCTTGTTCTTTAAAATCCCAACTTCTCCAAAGAATAGAAGAACATGATTCGGGTGAGATAACTGAATACCAGGTATTTTCCATCATTAAAACACGATCACCCACAGCAATCCCCAAAGCCCCGCCAGAAGCTCCTTCACCTATGATGATACAAATAACTGGAACTTTTAACATAAACATATCCCGGATGTTATGCGCGATGGCTTCCCCTTGCCCTCTTTCTTCCGCCTCAATTCCTGGAAAAGCACCCGGTGTGTCAATTAAACATACGATAGGCTTATTGAATTTTTCAGCCATTTTCATCAGCCTTAGGGCTTTTCTATAGCCTTCTGGGTTTGACATACCAAAATTACGGTATTGACGCTCTTTTGTATTTCGACCTTTTTGTTGGCCTATAAACATGACTGAAAATTCCCCATCAATATTACCAAATCCGCCCACCATCGCTTTGTCATCCGCTACCGACCTATCACCATGAATTTCGATAAACTCAGAACAAATTTTTTCAATATAATCAAAGGTATAAGGACGTTCAGGATGGCGGGATAATTGAACCCGTTGCCAACGAGTTAAATTAGAGAAGGTTTCCTTTTTAAGTTCCAATATTTTTTCAGTCAATGAGACTACAGCTTCAGAAACATCCACATTATTTTCAATAGCCAATTTTCGCATTTCGATTAACTTATCTTCTAAGTCGGCAATCGGCTTTTCAAATTCTAGCAATGTTCTCATAATTCATGTTTTATAATACGCAAAAATAAAGATTAAAGTAGATATGTTTCATTCTTCGCGGGCAAAATAACTTCTTTAAAGCCAATTTTTTGGATCTCTTGACTAAATTCCAACATACTTTCTTCTTCCCCATGGGTTAAAAACACCTTCTTTAATTTATCAATTTGCTGATTTTTAATAAAGCTTAATAATCCTACTTGATCTGCATGGCCAGAAAAAACATCAATCTTATGTATCCTGGCATTCACTTTATACTCACGATCCCTCACCTTTATCGTCTCAGAGCCAGCAAGTAATTGTCGGCCTAAAGTACCTTCAGCAGAATAGCCAATCAACAAAATGGTCGCATATGAATTACTTATATTATCGGCAATATGCTTTTCTACTCGACCCCCAGTAATCATTCCCGAAGAAGAAATAATGACACATGGTTCATGGTAATTTTGAATGGCATTCGATTCTTTTTCAGATTGAAGGTATACTAAATTATCAAAATCGAATAATTCATCGTACTCTTTTTGAAAAGATCTTGCCTCTGAATTTAAATAAGAGAGGTATTTTGAATAAATTTTGGTACTACTTCTGCCCATTGGACTATCCGTAAAAACACGTATAGCTGGGAAGTTACGCTCTTCGATCAAACGATTTAAGGTATATAACACCGCTTGCGTTCGACCCACCGAAAATGCGGGTATGACTAATCGGCCCGGCTTATCAATACATGTTTCCTTAATAATAGCTTCCATGGCCTCCATGGGGCTTATTTTATTTTCATGAATCCGATTTCCATACGTACTTTCGGAAACAAGATAGTCCACTGGTGGGAGAATTTGTGGATCAATGTGCAAGGGGTAGTTATTCCGACCTATATCACCACTAAACCCAATGGTTTTAATTTCTTCTCCCTCAGTAATTGAGAAGTAAAGGTGAGCGGCACCCAATAAATGTCCAGCGGGAAAGAAGGTTATTTCTAAACCAGGCTTGATCGTGAATTTTTTATTGAATTGTAATGTCACAAAATTTTCAAGACAATTTTCAACATCTTTTTGCAGATACAAATCACCTTTGCGTAGCAATCGGTCCATTTGCTTATGCTTCTTACTGCTCTCACCTTGTGCTGATTTCAACCTTCGTAAATGCAAATTGGCCGAATCAAATAGCAACAATTCCGTTAAATCAGCAGTCGGCGGCGTACATAACACCTGCCCTTCATACCCTTCGCGAAATAGCATAGGAATATTACCGGAGTGATCAATATGTGCATGAGTTAAAACAACCAAGTTAATTAACGATGCATCAAAAGGAAAAAAAGATTTATTAACTATGGGTGTTTCAAAATCAATTTCGCGTTCCATATCGGTACCGCAGTCAATTAATATTTTATATCCATCTTCAAGCTCAAGCAAGTACATAGAACCTGTCACTTGCTTAGCCGCACCCAAAAATTGTAACTTCATAAATTGAAAGAAATAGGGGCCCTAAGGCCCCCGATTATATGACAAAAATACACAAATTTCTCTAATAACGAATTATTTAACCTCTTTGGCAAATTTGCTTTGCATAAGGTCTAATTCAGATTTACTCATATTTTTATCTGCAATTAAAGTTCTGTAACGAAAAGTAACGGATTCACCTTTTTTCAAAGTTAAATTACGAACGTCTTTTCCATTACTAAAGACCTTCGCTCCTAGTGGATTGACAGCAAATAATCCATATCCACGAGCATGCCAATAACTTGGATAGCTCACATTAAAAGGATGATCAAAAATCGCCACATTTATTGGGTGATTATCCATCACACCTGTTAAATTCATCCAAGTAGCACGAGTGCTCCAAACGGCCTCACCTTTAATTCCTTCACTCGAAATATAATCTCCAGACACGCCAGTATTATCTAAAACAGGAACTTTCGTTTCAACTCCACTTGCATCTGTAAATACATCTGGCTTATTGGTTGGGATTTCTAATTGGCGCGCCAAACGAATCGCAAACATGCCATCTTTCACATCTTTAAACACAACTAAATCACTGATAGCCGTTAAGGTAGTAATACGGTCAACCGTTCTTGTATCTGCTGTTCCAGAAAAAACATACGTAGTTTTTTCGCTCAATACTTTTTGACCTTTTCCGTCATCATCAACCCAAGTGGCTGTTGCCACCAACTCGCCACTACTTTTATTCGACTTTGATGATAATATGGCATCATGAAAGATAGTACCCATTTTGTGAGACTGCATGGATTTTATGATCGCTGTAGAATTATTCCAATAGTCAAATCCATTCACATCCTCATAGTTTAACCACATTCCTACGTGGTGCGGATGATCTGTTCGCTCCCCTGCCCTAGGTGAAATAGGATAACCTCTCGTAATAGTGGTTCCTTTAGCGGACAAGATGGGAAACAATACGGCTTTTTTAAGTACTGATTCCCCTGGATAGAAATAAGAAGTAAAATATTTACCTCCTATGATAACATCAATTTTTTTCTCAGCATCATTCTTTTTAAAAGAAACCGATTGATTTTGAGCTATTCCTGAAAATGAAATCAAGGAAAAGAATAGAATTATTTTTTTCATAAGAATATAGGTTTAATAAAAATTCCGAAGGTAAACACCTTCGGAACTTTACAAAAATAACAAATTAAATAGAATTAATATCCCGGATTTTGAGGGAAACTAGCGGCATTGCCAGTAACTCTGTCAATCTGCAATTGAGGAATAGGTCTCAAAACGTGGTGAGACTTAATGAAAGGAGCAGCTTGTGGATTAAACTTTTTAACTCGATCTAAAAGGTTACCCCATCTAGCCAAATCTAACCAACGAGATTGTTCACCCAATAATTCCCGCTCACGCTCATCCATCACAAAATCAATGGTAAGGTCACCTTCAGTAATTAACATATTGGCTTCTTTTCCTGGCCAAGCTGCACGCTTACGAATAACGTTATAGGAAGCAGCAGCATCAGCTTTTAAATTAGAGAAATATTGTGCTTCAGCTAACATTAAATACGTATCTGCTAGGCGAAACGCAATAAAATCACGGCCCCCTTCGAATTGGGTACGATCAATACGTCCCCCATCAATATGCTTAGACAAAGCAAGAAAAATTCGTTCATCATAACGCGAAGGAACTAAAACTTGATACTTTTTCTTAGCTCTTTCTCCAACTGACATTTCAAAACCAGGTAAATAAATAGCCGTATCTCCTGTAGCAAACGTTACTGTATTTTTAGTTAAATCAAAACTTGTATTATACGTTCCAGGCTTATTTGAATAATACGTGTCTTTGAAAGACTTTTTATAACGGCTATCGTTTTCACGATTATTGAAAACCATGTCAATGGTATAATTAGTTGGCTTATACCGTTTAAATGGACGACCATTTTCCGTATCACGTTGCATGCCTGGCAAAACATCATACTCCATTAAGAAGAATACGTGTGCATTATTACCACCCGCATTTGTTAAAGGATCTCTAGTATACTGTATTGACCAAATAACCTCATTGTTCATTTCATTACCTTGCTTATGTATATCACCGAAATTAGGCAATAATGAAATTCCATAATTAGCAATTACACTTTTCAAATTGGCAATTGCCTTAGCATAATCATCTCCTGCTTTTGCAGTTGAAGTAGCCTTAGTCAAATAAACCTTACCTAATAAATGTTCAGCTGCTGGACGAGTAGCACGGCCAAAATCAGAAGATTTAGCTTTAGCCTCTAGATCCGGAATTGCTTCTGTTAGATCCTTAATGATTTGAGCATATTGAGCCGCAACGGTAGATCTTGTAACAACTTTAGTGGGAGCGACTGTTTCAGTCAAACGTAAATCAACACCACCAAATAATTGAGTTAAAATAAAATAATGGTGCGCTCGAATAAATTTAGCCTCTGCAACACGTTGTTTTTTTACTGCATCAGATAAACCAGTAACTTTTGCAGATCGTTCTAATATAGCGTTACATGTATTGATACCTAAATAAAAATCATTCCATAATTCTGAAACACTTCCATTCCGTGTATCAAAATCAGTCGTATAGGTATTCATAAATTTCCAGCTACCATCCGCTCCGTTTGAATAAGAGTCAGTACCAAAAATGCTAAGGTTCATACCTCGCTCAGTACCATACCATGAGCGATTGGTAGAATATGCTGCATTAACTGCATCATTTAATCCTTTAGGAGTATTTATATAATCATTTCCAATACTAGAGATAACCTTTTCAGTTAATAGGTCAGTACAAGATTGAGTGCCAATAATTAATATAAGAACAGCCCCTAAATTTGCGGTGAAAGAGAATATCTTTCTTTTAAATACATTTTTCATATCTATAAAAATATTTAATTAAAATTTAAGATTAAATCCAAAAGTTGTAATGGATGTTGCAGGCGAAATATTCGTATTCACCTCGCCACCACCAACTCCTTGCTCACCATCGACATATGTTTCAGGATCAATACCTTTATATTTCTGGCGATATTCAGCTAAAATTAAAGGTTGTTGAATAGAAGCAAATATTCGAATGCTTTCCATTTTTAACTTCTTTGCAACTTTATCAGGAAGATTATATCCAATGTTAATATTCCTTATTTTGAAGAAAGTACCATCAAAATACGTTAACGAAGATCCATTTTTAGGAAATTCTTGAGTTACAACAGGTTGAGGGAACTCATTTGTTGGATTGTTCGGTGTCCAGAAATTTAAAGATAAATTATTGTAACGACCTGCTAATTGATTTACGTTATCATGAAAACGAGAACGGATCAACTGTCCTACCCGAGTAAAGATGAAGATTGATAAATCAAAACCTTTGTAGCTAAAACGATTAGTTAAACCTGCAGCAAAACTAGGTACAGCTGATCCCAAAATTTGACGATCATCGGCATTGATTTTGCCATCATTATTAAAATCCTGAACTTTAATTTGACCTACTCGATCGCCAAAAGCTAATGCTTGGTCACGTTCAGCAGTTTGCCAAATACCTATTTTCTTATAATCAAAGAAAACAGATAAAGGTTGGCCTATAAATCGACCCGCTCCGATATCGTCTACCTTTCCATTAGCTAATGAAACAATTTCTTCTTTATTCTTGGTAAATATTAAATCAGAAGTCCATTGGAAATCACCACGATCCACATTAATCGTACTTAAGGTTAACTCAATACCTGAATTTTGAGTCTCACCAATATTGGTTGTAAAACCACTAAAACCAATAGAAGTTGGCAATGGCTGAGGAGCTAATAAATCCGTCGTATTCGTTACATAATATTCTGCTGTTCCTGAGATACGACCTCTTAAAAAGCTAAAATCTAAACCAATATTTTTTGTTGTCGAAGTTTCCCAACGCAAATCCGGATTACCAATGGTATTGGGTCTGTAACCATATGCAGCTGTATTATCCCAAGCATAGGCAGTTCTTCCTAAAAGAGACTGAGTTTGATATGGGTTAATGGCTTGGTTACCAATGGCGCCCCAACTAGCTCTTAATTTTAATTGATCGATCGCAGCTATATCCTTAATAAAAGGTTCTTCTGAAATATTCCAACCTAAAGCTACAGATGGGAAAATACCAAATTTAGTATTGGCCCCAAAACGAGAAGAGCCATCCATACGAACTGTGGCAGTCAATAAATACTTCTCCTTATAGTCATAATTGACACGTCCCATGTAAGACAATAGCGTCCATTGAGTCAAGTTGGTATTAGCACCCGTGATTTGACTGGCATCCCCTAATCGATTATAGGATTGTGTTTCAGCCGGTATCCCATTCACAGAAATATTGGTTGTTTCAAATTTATCTTGTTGAATAGACTGCAAACCTGTAACATTTAAATTGTGTACATCATTAAACTTCCTTGAATAGTTCAAGACATTTTCTAATGTATAATTGAAGGAGAAAGACTCATTAACCGATCCAACCGCATTGCCACCACGGCCATTATTTGTAAATGCTCCTATAAATCTACCTGCACGTCCAATCGTAAAATCAGGACCAAAATTTAATTTATAAGTAAGCCCTTTCGCTAAATTAACTTCGGCATATAAACTATTAAAGATACGATAACGTCTGTTTTCATCTATATTAGCTCCTGGAACAATTTCGGAGAATGGATTCGTTCTCAATCCATCATTGGTCGGCAAGAAAACTAAATTACCATTTGCGTCATAAGGCTCTCCCAATGGATTTTCTTGCATTGCCCCGCCTAAAATATTTAAGTTCTCACCGTTTCTTATTGAATGAACCACTAAAGTAGAAAGACCAATTTTTACATTATTTGAAATTTTATGATCTAAGTTTACTCTAAAGGTATAACGACTAAAATCCTGCATTTTGACAACCCCAATATCATTAAAGAAGTTACCAGAAATATTAAATTGAGTGTTTTCGGTTCCACCAGATACACCCACCTGATGACTTTGAATAGCCCCAGCACGCAACATACCATTTACATAATCAGTCGATCTGCCTGAAGCAATACTAGCTAGCTCACGTGGCTCGAAAATCTTAGCATCATCAGTCGCATTCGCTGCGCCTAAAGAATACTGACCCACAGCCCTTCTTGATTCACGTTTATACTCAGCATATTCAGCGCCATTCATTACTCCGATCGTACCTAATTGTTGGTTTACTCCATAATAAGAATCTACTGAAACAATCGTTTTACCAGCCTTACCTCGTTTTGTTGAAATCAAAACAACTCCATTGGCTCCTCTAGAACCATAAATAGCGGTAGATGAAGCATCTTTTAAAACCTCCATAGAGGTAATATCTGAAGGATTTATATCATCAATACCATCGGCTAACGGAATACCATCCACTACATATAGAGGATCATTTGTTGCATTAAATGAACGTCTACCTCTAATTCGAATCTGCGGGCCAGATCCAGGCTTTGATCCTGGTTGAACCACGTCAACCCCAGCCGCACGACCTTGTAAGGCTTGACGAGCATTCGTTACAGGTAATTCACTGATCTCCTTCGAAGAAACCGAAGAAATAGCTCCAGTCATTTGACTCTTTTTCTGAGTACCATAACCTACAACAACCACTTCAGACAAACTAGTGTTGTCAGCAAGCAATTTAACATCAATTTGAGTCTTATTACCCACCGAAATATCCTGAGTAATGTAACCCACTGAACTAAATTGTAAAACCGCTGATGAAGCAGCAGAAATTTTAAAATTTCCATTTACATCAGTTGATGTTCCAATAGTAGATCCTTTGACTAAAACAGAAACCCCAGGAACACCTGAGCCATCGTCAGAAGCTGTTACGCGCCCTGTGACCGCACGGTCCTGAGCAAACGCCTGTACCCCTAAAAACATGAAAATCATGCTTAAAAGTACTTTTGAAAGTAATTTTTTTCTCATAAAATGATTTTGTTTAGTGAATAATTTGCAAAGTTTGGTTAATCTTAATCCACAATGCTTTGCTTTCATCCTGGCTTAATAAGTTCTCTAATTGTTTCAATTCGCTAGTAGAACCTATTCCTGGCGATATTGTTTTAATTGGATTAAATATAATTCTCTTTAGAATATTTCGATAAAATCCCATAAGGCTTAATTTTCTAAAGTACATAAAACTGTAAACGTTTAATATACCCTCTAAAGCAGTGCAGGTGAATTTCCTACTCAAAAAAAAGAAAAATTTATATCATACTAAACGATTTTCAGTCAAACCCACTCTCATCACACGCAAAGCACCAAAAATCAAGTTGTAAACAGACTGTGCATTAATGTTCATTTGTTCACTTATTTGATCTGTATCCAAATTTTTGTAAAACTTCAATTGAATGGCCTCTCGCTGGCGCTTACTCAATAAGTGCAAACTTTTATTAACTTTTAAATTCATTTCAGTTTGGATTTCATCTTGTATCAATACGGATTCTTGGGAAGAAGAATCTTCGGTAAAATCACGAGTATATGTCGTGTGATGATGATTAGATCTCAAATTCCCATCTAAATGACGTATCAATTTCCGTTTAATCGATGCCATTAAATAAAATTTAACACTGGTCGTTGGCCCAAGATTCGAATGATTTTTCCATAACTCGACAAATAAATCATGAAGACAATCCTTAATTAGATCCTTATCTTGAGTTATACCAACTGAATAAGAATATAATGGATTAATAAAGTGTTGATATAATGTTGAAAATGCTTCGTGACTTCCTCCTCGAAACTCATCCCATAATTTAATCTCATTGATATTATTTTTCATCATTATATTAAAATTGTACTTATCAAATATTAAATATATTGGACATCATTTGTGCTCTTTAATATACACAACAGAATTATTATAAAACAAAGAAAATCTATAATTTTTTACCGTAAACGTTACCGTAAACGTTTACATTTTTTTATTTGCAATATTCGAACCATATTTAAGGCGTAAAACTGCCAAATCGCTTTTTTATCAAGTTTAGCATTTATTGTATTAAATTGATATAATATAAAATCATCCGTTTATGAAAAAATTAAATACCTTAGATGCGACCATGTTAGTGATGGGATCCATGATAGGTTCGGGCATATTTTTAGTCAGTGCGGAAGTCGGCCGCCAACTCACCTCCCCCATCGCCTGGATTATGACTTGGGTTCTGACTAGCTTTGTGACCATCACAGGAGCTTATGCCTACGGAAAATTGTCAACCGTATTTCCCAAAACAGGTGGTCAATATATTTACTTAAAGGAATCATACAATCCAATGATTGGCTTTCTGTTCGGCTGGACCACTTTTTTAGTCATTCAAACAGGAACCATTGCGGCCGTTGCGGTTGCATTTGCTAAGTATACTGGAATTTTATTGCCTGAATTAATCAATGACGTTCCATTAGTGGGGAATTACATTTCGAGCCAACAAATTTTAGCAGCCTTGTTAATTGCCACCTTAACCTTTGTAAATCTAAGAGGAATATCTTTTGCTTCCTTAGTACAAAATATTTTTACCATCACTAAAATTGGCGCCATCGTTATCCTAATTATCATAGGAGTTTATGTAGGTGTTTCAAATGGATGGGTGCATTTCGATCATTTTTTCAAAGAGACCCAAACCTATAACGCGACTACCTCCACGTTTGAAAATATCAGTATTTGGCAATTTGGGAGTTTATTTGGCGTGGCCATGATCGGACCCTTATTCTCCTCCTCAGCATGGAACAATGTTACTTTTGCGAGTGCAGATTTTGAAGACCCTAAAAAAACAATTGCCAAAGGTTTGGTTTATGGCGCTGCCCTTGTTTGCTTATTGTACATATTAACGAACATCGCATATTTAGGCATATTGCCCTTGCAGGGAGATCCCAATGGTGCCAGTCCTTATTTAAGAGGGATTATGTTTGCAAGCCAGGACCGACTAGGATCTGCTGCTTTACAAGCCGTGTTAGGTGCCATCGGCGCGACTGTCATGGCCATATTGATTATGATTTCAACCTTTGGATGCAATAATGGAATTATTTTAGCGGGTGGTCGCCTATTTCAAGCGATGGCAAACGATCGTTTGTTTTTCCAAAAGGCTGCGGAAACAAATAAAAATGGTGTACCTGCCAACTCTCTATTCATTCAAGGAATCTGGGCTATCGCTTTATGCTTTTCAGGTTCTTATGGAACTCTTTTGGACTTTACCGTATTTGCGATCTTGATCTTTTATTTCTTAACTGTAGCTTCCGTGTTTAAAACCAAAATTATGGGGACGCAGCTTCCACTGAGTCAAAAAATCATCTTCTCCATTTATTTGATTTGCTTATTATTTTTGGCTGGAAATTTACTTTGGGTAAAAACGATATCTTCCACCATAGGCTTAATTATCGTCCTAGTAGGGATACCATTTTATTACGTCATGAAGAAAAATCAAAGAATATGATTGGTCTTAAGCCATTCTGTCAAACGGTCGAACCACAATTCTTTTGTGGTTTTATTGTTTAATCCAAAACCATGTCCCCCTTTGGCATATACGTGTAAATCTGCAGCTACGTTATTTTCAGAAAGCTTTTCTACATAAAGTAGCGAGTTTTTGATAGGAACCGACTTATCATCGGCAGCATGCACGATGAATGCTTTAGGTGTATAATCAGTAATTTGTTCCTCATTCGAAAACAAGTGAATTAATTCTTCCGTAGGTTTTTTGCCAATTAAATTAGTGGAAGAACCCGAATGACCAAATGGTCTAAAACTTATTACAGGGTATAATAAAATCTGAAAGTCAGGTCTAAGATTGATACCATCATCGACACCGGTATAGTCTTTTTCAAAATGAGTGGCCGCTGAAGCAGCCAAATGACCTCCTGCCGAAAAGCCCATGATACCTATCTTACCTACATCCACACCCCATTTATTCGCATTTTTTCTAACCAAGCGGATCGCTTGTTGGGCATCTTGTAAAGGAGCAATTTTGCGGTCTACCTGACGAGTAGAATCAGGAATGCGGTAATATAACACCAGCGCATGGATTCCCAATTCGTTAAATTTCTTAGCAATATCAGTCCCTTCATGAGAAGAAGCTAGAATTCGATATCCCCCACCCGGACAAACAATGACGCAAGGCTTTTGAGTTTTACCTCCTTTGGCTTCAAAAAACTCATAGGTAGGAATACTTACATTTGATATACGTTCAATACCCCCCGTAACTTCGCTCTTTTGAAGATTGGATCCATCAATATAATTCGGAATCGTTCCAGGATAAAGAGACTGAACACCTTGAGCATTTATTTGATTCATAGCAAAAATAGAAATAGAAAAACAAAGAAAATAGATGACAAATTTCATATTATGAAGGTTTAGGTTTATCCGTTGTGATTAAAACAACTGCCAATAGTATAAAAAAACTAGCTAAAATTAAAATTTTATGTAATTCTTCTTGTAAAATCAAATTGCCCAAAATTAAAGCAATCAATGGATTTACATAGGTGTAAGTAGCTACCAAAGTGGCATCTAATTCCTTAGAAAGATAGCCAAAAAGGGAATAGCCCAGCATGGAACCAATTAATCCCAAGTACAAAAACACATAGAAAGCTTTGAACGGAATGTCGGTCAAAACAATATGTTGATAATCTCCTTTCAAGGTACTAATAAGAAAAATAATCAATCCACCGCTTAACATTTGTATCGAACATACTTGGGTAAAATGATATGAATTAGCCTGAGTAAATTGAATTCGAAAAACGCCAATATTCCAAGCAATCACGGCCACGGATAAATAAAAAATACCTTTAAAGAACTCCATTTCCATTCCAGGAATAGCTAATTTTTTTTGACTAACCATAATACCAATCCCGATTAGACCCAATAAAGTTCCCAATAATTTTCGTTGGGTCGGTTTTCTGCCACTCATCCAAAAGAAAAAAACTAACAGCAAAGGCCCCAATGCCATAAATACAGACGAAAACCCTGAAGGAATAATGGAACCAGCCATCGCCATAAAACCATTCCCTAAACAGATTAATAAAACACCTGCTTGCAAATGAATAGACAAATGCTTCCAAGGCATGTTAACCCAATGTCGTCCTATTAGAGACCAAATAAATAATAATGATCCCGCAAATAGATTTCTAGAAAATGTAATGACTAATGGAGGGAAATAGGATAATAAGATACGAACGCTTAAAAAAGTAGATCCCCAGATTAAATACAATAAACCTAATGAAATTAAAGCAGCCGCAGGTATTTTTATTTTTGGGCTCATATTAAGACAGTAAATCAGGGCGTCGCTTTTGAGTTCTTAAAACAGATTGCTCATGTCGCCAGGCATCAATGTTTCGATCATGCCCAGAAAGTAGCACTTCTGGAACGGTTTGTCCATTAAATTCTGAAGGCCGCGTATAAACCGGCGGGGCTAATAATCCATCTTGAAATGAATCCGTCAAAGCAGAACTTTCATCCCCTAACGCACCAGGTAACAATCGTATAATGGCATCTGCGGTAACAGCAGCCGCTAATTCTCCACCTGAAAGAACATAATCGCCAATAGATATTTCCCGAGTGACATACTTATCACGTACACGCTCATCGATCCCCTTGTAATGCCCACAAATGAAAATCATATTCATATTTAGGCTTAATTGATTTGCTAATCCTTGCTTTAACAATTGACCATCAGGCGTAAAGAAAACCACCTCATCGTAGGATCGTTCGGCTAATAATTGGTCCAAACACCGCGATAAGGGTTCAATGGCCATGACCATTCCCGCTCCCCCACCAAACTGATAATCATCTACTTGGCGATGTTTTTTCAAGGAAAAATCATGTAAATCATGAAAGACAATTTCCACTAATCCAGCATCAGAAGCTCGCTTGCAGATCGAATGTTCGAAAAAGCTATGCATCAATGCAGGAATAACTGAAATTATATCAATTCGCATCATCTTCTAAATAGACCTCCAAAAGGCCTTCTGGTAATTCTGTAAATACAATTTTTTCTTTCTTATCCACTTTGGGAACAATTTCATCGATCAATGGAATTAAAACTTCCTTCGACTTATAAAT
>CAMDRO010000055.1 GCA_945906795.1 Spirosoma fluviale | reverse complement strand
GCACTATTTTTACCATCAGCCTCGGTATGTATGGTCGATTCTAATTTTGACATGGCCGCTTCCGTATTTATTTTATTCAAATTACGCTCGTCTAACATGTAGTAAAAACGAACAGGCAATACTTTGCGGATAGAGGCAGGGCCAACAGTTAATTCTGGGAATCCAGTTCTGCGATAGTCAAACCAAGCTTCCTGCGCTGCGGTCCAACTAGAAATCCATTTTTGCTCTATGATTTGCTTAAGTGTTCCATCGTAAGCCACGCCTTTTTGAGCTATGTATGTGGCATAAGCGGCGGTTGTACCCCACGTATCTAAGGAAGCTTTTACACCAGCCTCATAGTGAGTTTTGGCGGCACCTGCGACCGACCATCCCTTCAATGCGGCTTCAGCTAAAATAAATCTAACTTCAGCAGCGGACATCATACGAGATCTCAACAAAGGACCTTTGGCTTGTTTATATATATCATTTAACCATGATACGTGAGGATTGTTCGCTGCTTGCTCTGCAGTAGGACTTAAATTATAGGAAGCACCACCAATCAATCCTGTAGGTAAACCCACGTAATCAGGGTTCGTATTTACATCTCGGCCAACGACCTTATCAGGAGATAAAAGACGTTTTCCATTTTCAATTCTATCGGTTCCTTTCGGCAAATTTGCATCAACAACTAAAGGTATTTGAACTTTATTAGCCCAAACAGCAATTCTAGGATCTTTAAGTTCTAATAATTTATTAACAAATGTAGCCGCCATTTTCAAGCGTCGGTAATTAGACGCACTTGCATCATATACCGCATTGGCAGGCCAAGAATCATCGTTGCTATTTCCGGCAAATGGCATTGCCGCATCATCTGCTATCGCAGTTATAATTGGATATTGGACAGCATTTGCCATGATTTTTTCAATTCCTGCTTTAGCCACATCCGGTTTTTTAGTTGAAATTCTCATATAAAAACGCAACATCAACGAATTAGCCAGCTTTCTCCATTTGGTGGGATTTCCTTGATAATATACATCGGCAGTCCCTGGAGTACTTGTATACTCTACGGCATTTTTTGACAAAAGTGTATTGGCTTTTTCTAAATCGGCTAAGATTCCGGTATAAATTGCTTCTTGGGAATCATAAGCAGGAAAAGTATTGGCCATTCCGCCATCCGCACCTTTTAAAGCAGCCCTGTAAGGCGCATCGCCCCAAAGATCCGTAATTAATCCAAACATCATGGATTTAATGACCAAGGCAATCCCTTGATGCATTTCCCAATTGAGGGAAACTGCACGATCATACACATATTGGTTATTGCGCAAGATGTCATAATACGAGGCCCAACTTTGACTACCACCCCATTCATAAGTGTTATGGCCTCCAGACCAGCCATCTTTTTGCGTATGCTGCATCACGCCTGCCATATCTTGATAACCTAAATTGACAAGCGACTTTCCGGTTTCAGTTAAAACCGTTGACATGACTAAATTAGGATTTGCCGTAAGTGGATTAATCCCATTTGGGTTTTGATTTAACACGGTTAAATCTTTGCAAGAATAAAGTGCCGAAGCTAGCAGAATTCCTATTGCGAATATTTTAATTGATCTATTTTTCATATGACGATCTGATTAATTGCTTAAAAAGTTAAACCTAATTTGAAACCTACTGGAATAACCCAAGGGGTCACGTTATATCGTTCAATCCCTTGTTTAAATTGAGACCCTCCACCTTGTACTCCCGCCTCTTGCTGAAAAGCCATTTCAGGATCTATATTGATTTTGGCTTTAGTCCATAAAATAATGTTACGGCTATAGACAGAGAAATTAGCACTCTGAACCCCTATTTTCTTCATCCAAGCTTGAGGTAAATCAATTCCAATTGAAATTTCTCTCAATTTCAAATAATCCGCATCATATAAAAATGCACGAGTGAAAGACCAAGCCGTACTTCCTGCAAATGGCAAAGTAGTTGTTCCTGTACCCCCTAAATTTTCAATATAGCCTGTTGGATTTCCTTGAGCATCATAGCCTTTAGCTATTACTCCTGGAATGAACACACCCCCATGTGGAAAAGTATAAGGACCATATTTAAACCCATAATTGCCGTACTCCGGAGTCGGTCCACCCACTAAAGGAAAATAGTTACCATGAATTTTAATTAAATCTTCTTGGTTGGCTACTAAATAATTCCTCAACGCATCCCCTGTAAGTCCATTAGGATTAATCAATTTATCCAAAAACAACTGAGAGCGTCCATTCTCTTCGCCATACCGATAGGTTTGAGAAACAAATTGGCCCCCACTGCGCCAGTCAAAAGACATATTCAAACTTAAGCCTTTATATGAGATGGAGGTCTGCATTCCCATGATAAAATCAGGATTGAAATTACCAATTTTATTTCTAGTATTAATCGCATCTATGGACTGCCACTTTCCAGTTTTATCTAAAATTGGATATCCAAAATAGGGAGAGGATGCGTCCTTAACCGTCACAATTTGAGCATCATATATATCGCCAATTTCCTCACCCACATAGGTCCAAGCGCCACCTTTAGCATCTTGCCACAAGGTATAATAAGGAAGATCATCTGATAATTCCATAATCGATGTGCGATTACGTGTCCAGTTTAAATTCACATCCCAATTCCAATTAGCTGATTTAACAGGAGTCATTCCTAAAGTAAACTCAAATCCTTTACTCACCAATAATCCAGCATTCACATTTTTTAATGAATAGCCAGAGGATGGAGGAAGTTTGGTACTTAATATTTGATTTCTATTTTCTACTTGATAGTACGTTCCAGAAAAACGAAGCCTGTTATTGTACATCGTTACGTCCAAACCTGTTTCATACGAAGTGACAATTTCAGGTTTCAAATCCGGGATAAGCAAAGTTCCAGGAGTACCTAAACGTGGAATTCCGTCCCAGGTACCCGCATTACCCAAAGTACCTAACAACTGATATGGATTCGCATCGTTACCCACTTGGGCCACGCCACCTCTTAATTTAACCATATTGACTTGACTTGGCATCGTAAACATTTCATTCAGTAAAACACTCAAGGAAGCAGAAGGATAAAAATAAGATCTATTTGCCTCAGGCAAGGTGCTTGACCAATCATTACGTGCCGTCAAATCCAAATAAATCATATCTTTAAAACCAATATTGGCTAAGCCATAGCCCGAATAAATTCCTCTTTGAAACCAAGAACTTGAATAGTCTAAATTGGCAGGTGCAATATTCTGAACATTAAATGCGCCTGGGACAATTAACCCAGTACCACTTTTAGAGGCATTGGTTAAATTAGAACCTCTTTGATAACGCGCATTACCACCCACAGAGAGCGATATACTAAAATCTTTTAGGTCTTTTTTGTAAGTCGCTAAAAAATCCGCGTTGCTTTCAAAATTCCCCAAATTAATATTTCCATAAGCACCTCTAGGATCATTCGTGTAGCTATTGGCAATTTTCATTTCACGCTGTTCATTGTATAAATCAAGTGAATAACGACCCATTAAGCTGAACTCAGGACTGATTTGATAATCCAAACGCACATTTCCAAAAACACGATCCCGCACAAATCCATTATTAACTTCATTCGCCAAAAAATAGGGGTTATTGTAGACTGAATTAAAGGGCGTACGTTGCTGTAAGCCTGTTTGTCCTGGCATCCAATAACTTTTCAAATCTAAGATATTAATATGTGGTGAGACATTATAAGCCCATTCTAATGGGTTAGCCCCACGATTAGTCGCCGGTCGATTATTGGAAGATGACCTACTTATATCGAGGTTATTACTTAGCGTTAATTGGTTATTAATCTTTAATGAAGTATTCAAATTAAGCGTATTTCTAAACAAATCTGAATTAGGAATAATCCCTCGATTTTGCATGTTTGAGTAAGACAATCGATACGAATAGGTATCTGAACTATTCGCAATGGAAACTCCATTACTTGTTGTAATTCCGGTCTGAACAAAATTCTTAACATTATCCTTATACGAAATTAAAGGAGTCGCCACTTTCTTTCCGTTTGCATCCAAAGGACTGTTCCATTGTACCTCATTATATCCTTTATCTAATTCCGCCCCATAAGTTGCCCCAATTTCTTCTTGGATTAATCTACCAAAAGCATTGGATAAAGGATTATTTGTAATAGACACAGGAATAGCAGAAAACTGACCTGGACCAAATTTAGTTTGCCATTTTAAATATTTAAATGGTTGGTCAAATACCGTATTCGAAGTAACTGTTACCGTCATCTTCTTCGACTTAGCTCCTGATTTTGTGGTAATCAAAACAACCCCATTTCCAGCTCTAGAACCATAAAGTGCAGCGGCACTAGGACCTTTAAGCACTGAAACATTTTCAATGTCATCTGGATTTAAACCTGAAATAGAATTACCAAAATCCGCTCGGTTATCATTTCCTACTTGGCTTATATTATTTAACGTATTCGCGATTGGCACCCCATCAATCACAAAAAGTGGTTGATTATCACTGCTTAAAGATTTAGCCCCACGAATGACAATACTAACAGAAGAACCCGTTCCACCCGTCGAACTTACACTCACACCTGCCATTTTTCCTGACAAAGCATTCAGTACATTTTCCTGAACAACTCGATTCATTTCTTTGCCATCCACCTTAGCAACTGAATAACCAAGCGATTTTTCCGACCGCTTAATACCTAGCGCAGTTACGACCACTTCATTCAACATAGAAGTACTTGGTTCCAATGTTACATCAACTATTTTGCGGTTTCCAACGCGAATTTCCTGCGTTTCAAACCCAACAAAAGAAACAATCAAAACTGAATTGTTTCCAGCAGCCTCAATCGAATAGGTCCCATTTTCATTTGAACTTGTTCCCTTATTCGTTCCTTTCAGAGTGATATTCGCTCCAGGTATCCCAAAACCATCTTGCTTAGAGATAATTTTACCTGTAACTGTTTGGGCAATAAGTGATTGAGCAAATAAGCCTAAGCTTAATATACTAGAAAACAATACCCTAACTACGTATTTAGTAAAGTAAATTTTCATAAATTTTGTATCTAAATGATTTTAAATATCACAATAATTATAAATTTTATTTATATAAACTATTTTTATTTATTAAAAAGTAATTTTTTTTGGCATAAAATATTAAAAAAAATACATTTTCGAGTATTTATTTATATCATTCGAATGAGTATAATATTATCAAATTTTTAAATCAAGCAATAAATTTTTAGTTTTGAATTCAATACAAAATCTCTAAACAACAATATGATTAACGATAGTATTTACATAAAATCCCAACAAACGGTATTCGACGTAGTGATTGTAGGTTCAGGAGCTGGTGGTGGGATGGCCGCATATACTTTAGCCAAAGCGGGTGCCAAAGTTTGTTTATTAGAGGCTGGTCAACCTTATGATCCGGCGGATCCTAAAAATATAACCCAATTAAAATGGCCTTACGAATCGCCACGTAGAGGAGCGAATACCGTTCGTGCTTTTGGTGATTTTGATGCGGCTTATGGAGGTTGGGAAATCGACGGTGAACCCTATACGCGTAAAAATGGTACGAAATTCGACTGGTTTAGGTCTAGAATGGTGGGAGGAAGAACGAATCACTGGGGTCGGATATCTTTGCGTTTTGGCCCAGACGATTTTAAAAGGAAAAGTATCGATGGTTTAGGAGACGACTGGCCCATCGGCTATGATGATATAAAGCCGTTTTATGATCGAGTAGATAGAGAAGTGGGAATTTTTGGTAGTGTGGAAGGTCTTAGAAATGAACCAGATGGAATATTTTTACCTCCTCCAAAACCTAGGTTGCATGAATTAATGTTGCTGAAGGCCAATAAAGCCTTAGGAATTCCAACGATACCTTCTCGTAAATCGATCTTAACAAAACCCATCAACTCCGAACGGGGATCTTGTTTTTATTGTGGACAATGTGGGCGTGCTTGTCAGGCATATGCCGATTATTCATCATCATCCGTCCATGTGAAGCCCGCACTTGCCACAGGAAATTTAACATTATTGCCATTTGCGATGGCCAGAGAAGTGATGACAGACCAAGCGACAGGTTTGGCAACCGGCGTTTCTTATGTACATACAGGAACCATGGGCGAGTATTCGGTGCGTGGCAAAATAGTTATTTTGGCCGCAAGCTCAGGTGAAACAGCCCGATTATTATTAAACTCAAAAAGTTCACGTTTTCCTGAAGGCATCGCAAATTCTAGCGGTGTGGTTGGCAAATACATCAACGATTCAACCGGGGCCTCTAGATCAGCCATTATCCCTAGTTTATTTGATCGAAAAACGTATAATGAAGACGGAGTAAGTGGTATGCATGTATATACTCCTTGGTGGTTAGATAATAAAAAATTAGATTTTCCCCGCGGATACCATATTGAATATGGAGGTGGAATGGGAATGCCAACCTACGGTTTTGGTTGGGGAATCGAAGGGATCAACGGCAAATATGCGAGATCACGTGAAGGCATAGAAATGGCTGCCGGTGGATATGGAGCCACGTTAAAGGAAGATTTTAGACGTTTCTACGGTTCTTATATCAGTTTTGCAGGCCGCGGAGAACCTGTCCCACGTGAAGATAATTACTGTGAAATTGATCCAAATACGGTTGACAAATACGGAATTCCCGTACTTCGATTCCACTATAAATGGAGTGATTATGAGATCAAGCAAGCTAAGCATATGCAAGAGACTTTTGAGCAAATCATTCATGAATTAGGCGGTCAGCCACTAGGCCCAAAACCGGGAAAAAATCAAAATTATGGTTTGGCAGATCCAGGTAGAATTATTCATGAAGTAGGTACGGCTAGAATGGGGAATGACCCAAAAAGTTCGGTGGTCAATTCTAATTGCCAAGCACATGATGTCAAGAACTTATTCTTAGCAGATGCATCTCCTTTCGTATCACAAGGAGATAAAAATGCAACTTGGACTATTTTGGCTTTATCATTACGTACCTCTGAATACATTATCAGCGAGCGTAAAAAATCCAATCTTTAAGCGGATGTCAAAAACATACCGTCCCGTATTTTTACTCATTTTTTCTATGGTTTTGGGCGAAATTTCAGCCCAAAATTCCATAGAACCCAACCTTAAAATTTCTGCACACCGAGGTAATTCTATGCTTGCCCCTGAAAATACGTTGGCCACTTTTCGCAAAGTATTGGCTATGGGTGTTGATTTTATTGAAATAGATGTCCGAACCTCATCGGACGGAGCCCTTGTTATCTTACATGATGGAAATTTAGATCGAACGACCAATGGCCAAGGACCCATTAAAAATCTTAGTTTAAAAGAAATTAGAAAGCTCTCGGCCGGCAAAGGATATGGAGAGGAATTTGCCAAAGAACACATACCCACCTTAGAAGAAACGGCCAAATTAATCCATCAATGGAATAAAAAGCATTCCCAAAAAACATATATCTATGTGGATTGTAAGCAAGTGGCGGCAGAACCGCTGATTAATCTTTTAAAAAAATACAAGCTTGCCGAAGAAAGTGTCTTTTATGGAAACGATTCTTTTTTGATGACATTGAAACAAGTATATCCAACAGCTAAATTATTGCCCGCCTTAAAAAACAAAGACGAGATAGCTCTGAAGGTTCAAAATTTACAACCCTATGCATTTGATGTATCATGGCTGTCGCTCAATAAAGCATTAGTGGATGAAATTCATACCCAAGGAATTCTGATTTATTTGGATCTGTTAGGACCCTTCGATCAAATTCCTAATTACGCTAAAGCGAAGGAATTGAAAATTGATTTGATACAAACAGATCATGTGAAATTAGTCAAGGAAACCTTAATGATTCCATAATTTAGAGTCATTAATTTAATGTTTCGTTTACCATTAAAAATTATAGGCTATTTCGGTCAATCAGGCAGTCCACATTTCTATGCATCCAAAGGAATGAAGCTGGCCATTGGGTAGTTATTTTTCTTTCTAAAATCATTTTTATCGCCTCTTGTTTACCTTTGCCCGTGACTAAAAAAATAATTCTTTTGGACTGCATGATCCCTGACATTCCTAAGCAAAGTCCAAAAGCTGGTTCTTTTCCTTCATTTAATGCTGGGTCATGTTGGGTAGTGGTGGGTGCCAACACAGCCTTATGAAATCCACGCTGTAAATAATCCGATGGTTCATTAAAAGCGATATGTCCATTTTTACCTAAACCTAAAATACAAATATCGATGTTACCAATGGCCTCCATTTCTTGTTCAACGCGTGCACATTCAGCCGAAAGATTAGATAGGTTGGGGTCAAAGGTTAAATAACGTTCTTGGGGGATGGACAAAGGGGCCAACAAATGTTTTTGTAAATACGATTCACAAGAATCTGGATGGCTAGACGGAATAATGCCCCATTCATCCATTTTCATTACTTGCATTTGATCAAATAAGCTTGGCTCAGAATTTTTCGCCACGCCCATTTGTGCATACATGCCTGTTGGCGACCCACCCGTAGCCGCACAAAAAAACAAGTTCTTTTTCACCTTAAGATCGCTAGTAATTAGGTCAGCAGCTTTTTGACTCAATTCGTCATAGGTATCAAAGTACGATATATTCATTTTTCTAATTTTTCGAAAACAAATGTAGGTGAAAACAGTGAAACGCCTAAGGTAAAATAGAATATAAAGAAATTCGAAATATTATATAATGATTAGAAAATTATAAAAGAGCAAGAAAAAATGAACGATAAAAAACGGCTCCTTTTCCTTTTAATAAAAGAAAAAATCAAAACAATAAGATTTCCCATGGGTAAATAAAAATCTGACTTCAATAATTCTATGATTTAGATTTTAAGGCCTACATTTTATCATTTTTATTTATAGAGATTATCATTAATTTTAGCTTCATGAAAAATACCCTATTTGTTGGCCTAGCGCTATTCGTTATTTCTTGTAGCAAAAAGCCAGAATCTACCTTTCCGACAGAAGGGAAAATCACTGAATCCATATATGCATCGGGCTCATTAAAAAGCCAAGATCAATATCAGGCGTTTGTGACGGTCAATGGGATAATTGACCAAATATTTGTCAAGGAGGGTGATTCAGTTCAAGTGGGAAAAGCCTTAATGAGTATCGCTAACCAGGCTCAAAAGATCAATACAGAAAATGCAAATTTGGCTGCGAAATTTGCGGATGCGGGTGAAAACAGAGGTAGGTTAATCGACGCTAAGAATTTTATAGATGTATCAAAGAGTAAATTTCATTTAGATTCAAGTCTATATACTAGACAAAAAACCTTGTGGGGTCAGCAGATTGGAACCCGTATCGATTTAGAGCAAAAAGAGTTAAACTTCGAAAATTCAAAAAACAATTATTTGTCGGCCATTCAGAAATACAAAGATTTAAAGAGACAAATCGATTTCAGCGCGGCTCAGTCTAAAAAAAATCTAGCATTTTCTACCTCCATGCAACAAGATTATACGCTTAAGAGCAAAACATCGGGGGTCATTTTCTCCATCTTAAAAAATAAAGGAGAGATTGTCGGTCCTCAAACGCCCATTGCAATCATTGGAAATCCGAACGCATATATCCTGGAATTGCAGGTAGATGAGAATGACATTTTTAAAATAAGCCGAGAAATGCCTGTGGTGATTACCTTAGATAGCTATAAAAATGAGGTTTTTGAGGCAAAAATCACTAAAATATCGACCATCATGAATGAGCGAAGCAAAACATTTATGGTCGAAGCAAAATTCATTAAAGCCCCCGCTAAACTGTACCCAAGAATGACATTTGAAGCGAATATCATTTTGCGTACGAAAGAAAAAGGGGTATTAATTCCCCGAAATTATTTGTTGGCAGATTCCATAGCAACCTTACTCAATGGCGAAAAGAAAATCGTTAAAACAGGCTTAAAAGATTTTCAAAAAATAGAAATACTGTCCGGCCTATCCGTGACGGATGAAATTGTCAAGCCGAAATAATGAAAAATAAACTCATTTTTCAGATTGCCATTTCGCTTTTGCTGGCTCGATGGAAACAAACTTTAGTGGCGGCCATTGGCGTAACTTTTAGCATCACCATGTTTGTTACCTTGTTAAGTTTCATGACGGGATTAAATGACCTATTGGACGGCTTGATTTTAAACAGAACGGCTCATGTCCGATTATTTAAGGACTTAAGTATTTCAAAAAACCAACCTGCAGACGTCTACTACAAAAATACCCAAGGCCATAATTTCATTCATTCGATCAAGCCCAAAAATGAGCGCTTAGACATTTCAAATAGCGGGGCCATCATGTCCACCTTACAAAAAGATGCGCGTGTGCTAGGCGTAGCTCCTAAAATAACAGCTCAGGTTTTTTATAATGTAGGTTCAATCGATTTGACTGGAGTCATTAATGGCATTGAACCCTTAGAAGAAAATAGGTTGTTCAAGTTCAACGATTATGTCACAGCCGGAAATTTTTTAGATTTAAAAAATATACCCAATAGCGTTATTTTGGGAAAAGGCTTGGCCCAAAAAATGATGGTTAGTATTGGTGATGTAGTCCAAGTAACGACAAGCAAGGGGGAACGCTTAAGTTTAAAGGTGGTTGGCTTCTTTCAGTCGGGCCTGCAAGACGTCGATAAAGTTCAAAGTTATGCGTCGATAAAAACCACGCAAAAATTATTGGGCGCAACGGCCAATTTCATTACGGATATTCAAATAAAACTAAAGGACATTTTGGGCGCTCCAGCTGCGGCAAAAGAGTTTGAATCTTTTTATGAAGTGGATGCGATCGATATTCAGACCGCCAATTCTCAATTTGAAACAGGAAGTTCGGTACGTAGTTTAATCTCTTATGCCGTAGGAATCACCTTATTAATTGTGGCTGGTTTTGGTATTTACAACATCCTGAATATGATGATATATGAAAAGATGGATTCTATTGCCATTTTAAAAGCGGTGGGATTTTCTGGAGGAGATGTCAATAAAATATTCATTTCGATCGCATTAAGTATAGGAATTTTTGGTGGGGCGATGGGTTTATTGGGAGGATTTGGGCTTTCCAGCTTAATTGACCAAATACCATTCAATACAGATTCATTGCCGACCGTCAAGACCTATCCCATTAATTACAACCCAAATTTTTATATTATTGGTGGAGTTTTTTCCATCATCACTACCTATTTTGCGGGATACTTTCCGGCAAGAAAAGCAAGTACCATAGATCCTGTCATCATCATTCGTGGAAAATAAATCGAAGAAAAAAGTATTAGAATCCATAGGTGTCATGAAATATTTTCATGATCCGGTGACGATAAAAATTCTGGACAACATCAATTTTTCCCTTTACGAAAGCGAATTTGTTTCCATCATTGGGAAATCAGGCTGTGGTAAGTCAACCCTCCTTTACATATTATCCACCATGGATACGGATTATGAAGGCGATATTGTGATAGACGGGGTGTCGATGAAAGGGAAATTAGAGAAAATCTTAGCCCAAGTACGCAATGAAAAAATCGGTTTTGTATTCCAATTTCATTATTTATTAAATGAATTTTCTGTATTAAAAAACGTGATGTTACCCGGCATGAAACTTGGCATGTATTCAGAAAAGGAAATCGAACACAGGGCTTATGAAAAATTAAAAATTTTAGGGATTGAAAATGAAGCTTTAAAATTACCCAACCAATTATCTGGCGGACAAAAACAGCGAGTAGCCATTGCAAGAGCATTAATCAATGATCCATTGTTAATTATGGGGGATGAGCCAACTGGAAATTTGGATAAGAAAAACTCTGAAATTGTCTTTGATATTTTCCAAGAATTAGCCCAAGAATTTAAGCAAACCCTTTTAATTGTGACACACGACAACGAATTTGCTGCCAGAACCACTCGAATCATAGAAATGGAGGATGGCCAAATAATAAAAATATAACTTACTCTTTTACCAAACTTGCCACAAAAGGTTTTCCTTTGTACACGATGTGCAAGATGTATTTTCCCGATCGCACGTTTTGAAAATCAGTCAAATTAACCTCATCAATTTTTTCTGGATACATTTTCTCCCAAATAGTTTGCCCCGAAATATCATAAATGGCTATAAAAGTGGGCGATTTACTTAGCTCTGAAAACTGAATTTTTATTTTATCCGAAAAGGGATTAGGGAAAACCATATAATTCATTGGATTTTCTTCCGCCACTTGAATTTTCAAACCTGACTTTTGAATGGTTCTAGCTAGCAAATTAGGTTGCTTAAATCCTTGGCGCATCGTAACGCCCGCTTTAGTTGAGGTTCCGGCAATGACACTTGACTGGCCGATCACATGTGAATAATATTTACCATTGATGACCGTAGTTGCACCCCCAGAGGCGATTGTTGACGATTCGACGGTCTGCGCTAGAAGCAATTTATGACAAAAAATTATGCTACAAAAAAAAATTAAATAAGAGTATTTCATGGTTAGGATTTTTATAATTAAGCTAAGGTAGGCAAAATTATGGTTGCAAAAACTTTGCATTCGATTATTTACTTCCTCATTAAAATCAATGCACTCCATCAAAATTTAGCCTTAAAATTTGCTAAATATATATTCCGTTGAAAATATTTATACCTACATTTATCCCAACTAAACCTTTAAAAAAATGAAAAAATGCTACCTAATAGGATCCATCCTGTTGACCTTCATTTTCAATATCCAAAGTCAAACCCTAAAATTTCAATATTCCGAAATTCCTTTAGGTCAAATAACGCCTACAAATTGGCTTAAACAGCAAAGTGACATTTTGAAAAATGGGTCTACGGGCCATTTAGACGAATTTCACAAAAAAATACAAATAGATAACGGCTGGCTCGGCGGCAAAGGCGACGACTGGGAAGAAACTCCCTATTGGCTCGACGGAGCTTTGCCTTTGGCCTACATCACAAAGGATCCCGCACTCATCCAAAAAGTCAATAAATATGTCCAATGGACTTTAAATACGCAAAGACCCTCAGGTTTTTTTGGTCCCTATTCCAAATATGAAACAGAAACGGGCAAGCCCGTTGAGATAGGGTCGCAAGGCGCCGACTGGTGGCCGAGAATGGTCATGTTGAAAGTACTTCAACAATATTATCAAGCAACCAATGACCCCAAAGTGATTCCATTCATGCAAAAATACTTTGCTTTTCAATTGAAAAATTTAAAGGAAAACCCGTTAGAAAAATGGACCGAATGGGCCAAAGCAAGAGGCGGAGACAATTTAATGATTGTTTATTGGCTTTACAATATCACCAAAGATCCCAACTTGATCACCCTTGGTGACCTAATCTACAGCCAATCATTTCAGTGGACCGATATGCTTGGAAAAAGAGATTGGGCGATCGCCGCAGCCTACAATCAAACAGGGGAAAGGTGGATGGAAAGACATGCTGTCAACGTAGGCATGGGATTAAAAATGCCTGCCATTCAATACCAAATAAAAAACGACCCTTATTTTTTAAATTCTTTGCGCACCGGTTTTAAAGATTTAATGACCCTACATGGTTTACCTCATGGCATGTTTTCCGGCGATGAAGATATACACGGAAATGATCCAGTTCAGGGAACTGAGCTATGTGCTACGGTAGAAGCCATGTATTCTTTGGAGCAAATCATCAGCGTTACAGGCGAAACACATTACATGGATGCCTTGGAAAGAATGACTTTTAATGCCCTTCCTGCGCAGACAACGGAAGATTTTTATCACCGGCAGTATTTTGGAATCGCAAACCAAGTAGAAGTCAAAAAAGGGATTTATAATTTCTCCCTACCATTCTCCAGAAAAATGAATAATGTGTATGGACCTTTTGCCGGTTATACTTGTTGCACCGCCAACATGCATCAAGGTTGGCCCAAATATATTTCTCACCTTTGGTATGCAACCACCGATGGCGGCGTAGCGGCGCTAGTTTATGGCCCCAATAAACTCGAAACTACATTGCCTAATGGAGTGGGATTAACGATCGACGAGCAAACACAATATCCATTTGAGGATCAAATTAAATTCATCATCCAGCCTGCTAAATCTTCCGAATTTCCGATAGAATTTAGAGTGCCTATTTGGTGCAAAGAAGCGATCATACATGTCAACGGAAAAGAAATTAAAAGAGAGAAAGGTGGACAAATCGTTCAAATCAAAAGAACATGGAATAAAAACGATCAAGTTGACCTATTTTTCCCCAACGAAATCACGACTAAAAATTGGGCCAAAAATTCAAGATCCATCGAAAAAGGAGCGCTTATTTATGCCCTAAAAATCAAAGAGGAAGTGACAAAACAAATACATCCTCAAGAAGGTGAGTATTTAGAAATCATGCCCAAAAGTGACTGGAATTTTGGACTCTTAAAAACCACTATTGCAAATCCCATTCCAAATACTAGCTTTCACTCAGTTCCCTTTCCTAAGGATTTTAAATGGAATTCGATGAGCAGTCCGTTTGAAATTACGACCTTAGGTAAAAAAATTCCAGATTGGAAAACCCAAGATGGGGTGGCACATCAACCCATCACCACGAGAACGGGAGTTTATGAGGGAAGCGTAAATAAAGAATCAGAAACGATACATCTAATCCCTTTTGGCTTTACCCGACTTAGGGTGGTGGCCTTCCCAGTCGTGAATTAATTTTAGGCAAAAAAAAGAGAGGCGCTTATTCGGCGCCTCTCAAATTATTCAATTAAAATCTATACTTCAAATGGTTGCTTATAAAGTCGCTTCTTCGTAGCGGCATAAAGCGCATTGGCTATAGATCCACCGGTTGGAGGCAAAGCCGGCTCTCCCAAACCTGTCGGCTCGATACCATTGTCAACAAAGTATGCATTAATTGTAGGAATTTCATTTCCTTTAATTAATCGATATCCATTGAAATTAGTTGGAGAAGCTACTCCATCATTAAACCTCAATTTGGCAAACATGGCATGTCCCATTCCGTCGATAATAGCTCCTTTAATTTGGTTTTCTGCCCCACTTAAATTAACTACCTCTCCGCAATCAGTTACGGCTGTAACATGTGTGATTTTAGCTTTTCCATCGACCATTTGTGCATCAGCTACTTGGGCTACATAGGATAAATGAGAAAAATAAACGCTAAATCCTTGATGTATACCTGGTTTTTTCTTCCAATTTGATTTTTCAGCCGCTTGCTTTATCACCTCAATAAAACGATCGGGTTCATACGTAATTTTACCTACAGGATTAGATTTAGCACGGGCCAACCAATCCAAGCGCATTTGCACAGGATCTTTGCCACCAGCCTCAGCCACTTCGTCTAAAAATGCCTGTTCAGCATAGCCTAAAAAGTTGGTGATAGGAGCGCGCCAAGGACCCGTCGTCACGGCAGATACTTGGTTGACCGACTCAACTAACACATTCTCAATGGCACCCACCGGGAAATTATCTTGTCTCGTCGAGTTACCAGCATTAATACCCACTCCACGTAAATAAAATGCAATCATATTTCCAGCAGCATCTAAACCTGCCTTAAAATGATACCTAGCCGCCGGACGATAAATTCCACCCCCCATATCATCCTCCCGTGTCCACATCACCTTCACAGGCTTTTTAATTATGCTAGACAATTCAGCCGCATCCAAGGCATAATCATTGTTTAATCTGCGACCAAAGCCTCCACCCATTTTGGAAAGCTCTACTTCAACTTTTTTCTCATCAATCTTCAATAAAGAAGCGACCGCTTTTTGTGCAGATTGAGGAACTTGAGTAGGACCCGCAAGTAAAACCGTTCCATCAGACCGAACATCCGCAAAGAAGTTCATCGGCTCCATCGGACTATGAGAAATAAAAGGACATTCATACGTAGCTTCTACGACCTTAGCCGAGCGAGCCATTGCCGCAGCAAAATCTCCATCTTTTCGTTGAACCGTAGCCTTATCAGTCACCATACCCTCATCAAACCATTTCTTATGAGTCGCGTCACTTTCAAAATCTCCTGGATTATATTTACAAGAAACAGTGCCACGGGCTTTCATCACTTCCCAGGTACTCTTACCTACAATAGCCACCTTATTTTTAAACGATACTACATCTATAATCCCTGGCATTTTGAGCGCATCTGCCGCATCAAAAGATTTTAATGTAGCTCCAAAAGGAGGACGAATAATTTGGGCAATCAGCATCCCAGGCTTTTCAATATCCAAGCCAAAGACAGGCTTTCCTGTCACTACATTTTTATTGTCAACTCCCTTGATACGCTTACCAATAATTTGATAATCCTTTCTATTCTTGTAAGTCACTTCCGTGGGCACCGGCAATTTAGAAGCAATGGCTACCAAAGAACCATAACTTGCTTTCTGACCTTTTGGCCCTAAAACAAATCCTTTTGATGTTTTACATGTACTGGCATCCACATTCCATGTTTGAGCGGCAGCCTGAATGAACATCTTTCTAGCCGTAGCGCCCGCCTTGCGTAAACGCTCCCATGAATGCTTTAATGCACCACTTCCTCCCGTTAATTGACGCTCAAAATTTTGCGTATCTAAATTGGCCTGACGAACTTCGACATCTTTCCAATCCACATCTAATTCCTCAGCCACAACCACCGGAAAGGCGGTCTTAATTCCTTGTCCAATTTCTGGATTTGGAGAATATAAAATTATTTTACCGCTCGGGTCTATGGCTAAAAAAGCATTAAACCGACCTGAATCTAGGGTCGTTTGAACCATAGAAACTGCTTGGCCATTGGCTTGAAACCAATCAAAACCTAGGCAAAAGGCTCCACTAAATAAAGCCGTTTTCTGTATAAAAGATCTTCTTGTGCTTTTCATGATTAGGCTGATTTTTTAACCGTTGATTTAGTCTTTTTCTTTGATGCAATTTCAGAGGCTAATTTAACAGCTTCTTGAATACGGTGATAAGTACCGCAACGGCATATATTTCCTGACATTCCGTCGACAATTTCTGTCTTGGATGGATTGGGTTTCTTTTTCAATAAAGAAGCCGCCGTCATAATTTGTCCCGCTTGGCAATATCCACACTGAGGAACATCTAACTCATCCCAAGCCACTTGGACTGGATGATCTCCATGATCACTTAAGCCTTCAATCGTGGTGATATCGGCATTGGCAACCGCTGAAATGGGGAGCACACATGAACGTGTAGCTTCTCCATTAACCCAAACTGTGCAAGCGCCACATTGTGCAATACCACAGCCGTATTTAGTCCCTTTTAGAGACAAATGGTCCCGCAAGGCCCACAAAAGTGGCGTATTGGGATCGATGTCTAAAGACATCTTTTTCTTGTTTACAGTAAGTTGAATACTCATGACTTT
>CAMDRO010000054.1 GCA_945906795.1 Spirosoma fluviale | reverse complement strand
CCTTATATTTTTTATCTAACATTCCCCAGAGCTTTATCTAATTCCTCTTTTCCAATCAAGCCCACACTGGACCAGGTTTTTGCCCCATTTTTATACATTTCAAGGTAGGGTATTGCTTCGATCTTTTTTGATTTTGCAAGTTCTTGGTTATCATCTACGTCGATTTCGATGAGTTCAACGGCACCCTTTTGGGCTTTAACCCACTCTTTTAAAATAGGGCTTAGTTGTTTGCAAGGGCCGCACCATATAGCATTATAATCAATGATGACCATCGGCTTTCCTTTTATTTTGGCCGCGAAGCTAACTTCTGTTAGACCATTGTATACACTGGTCGATTGATTTGTGGTAACTGGTAAATTGGCCGATTGCCAAGAGAGCATACCCCCCGTCAAATTAACAATGTTTGTAAACCCCATCTCTTTTAGTTGGCCAGTAGCTGTGGCAGATCTTGCACCGGAAAGGCAATACACGAATACTGCTTTCCCTTTTTCTAAGGCGGAGGCCGTTTCTTGGAAAGTCGGCGAATTAATATCAGCATTGACCGCTCCTTCAATATGTCCATTTTGAAATTCTTCTGTCGATCTTACATCTAAAATTTGTTTGCTAGACTCCGAAAGAATGGCTTTTTGAAAGGCTGTTGCTTCGAGGTTTTGCAGGCCTTCTTTGGGGCCACACGAAAATACAAGAAACACGAATGAGGTAAATAATACTATGTTTTTCATAATAAGGGTCGTTTGTATTTTTGTTGTTAATATTTACACATACTGCTTGATGATGCCTTCCAAGGTATTTACCGGGACGACTCCTGATTGGCGCCAAACAGATTTTCCACCTTTAAATAAAATCAAGGTAGGCACGGATCTGATTTGAAATTGTTCCGACAATGCTTTGTTTTTGTCTACATCTATTTTGATGATTTTAGCTGAATCCCCAATTTTAGATTTTAATTGCTCTAAAATGGGCTTCAGTTGTTTGCAAGGACCGCACCATTCCGCTGAAAAATCAACTAAAACAGGTTCAGGTGTTTTTAAAAGTTCGCTGAATTTGCTCATTTTATTTGTCTTTTTATTTTATCTTAAATTAGTCCAAGGACCTCCATTATGTACTTGAAGAAACCCATTGGACTTTAACATTCTCTTGGCCATTCCACTGCGGCTTCCTGAGCGGCAACACGTGATAAGAACTTGTTCTTTCTTTAATTTGTTCATTTGTGTGGTTAAATTTTGCAAGGGAAAATTAAGTGCCCCTTTGATGTGTCCATCTTTAAACTCTGAAGGTGATCGAACATCGAGTACGATTGCCCCATTGGCAATAAGTTCTTTTATATTCACTTTTTCACCTAAACCCAATAAACTCTTTATTAATGTGATCATTTTTGTTTTATTTGTATGTAAATCTACGGTATCAAAAATATAGAGTTCGTGACATTTGTCCGAAAAATAGCTAAAAATACAAATGGATTATTCTTGCTTTTTAGCCTTCATTTGAATGAGCTCAGCCATTCCTTGATGCATGGGCCCTTCGTCAAGCGTTCTTAATTTTTCTTTTTAAAAAAATAATCCCTAATTCATTAAAATCAGTCTCAAGTGTTTTTTTTGTCATATAGCCAATCCATGTTTTTAGGTTCACCGGATTGTGAGGGTAGCTGACATTTATTAAATCCTTTTGGTATAATAAACCACCGGGCTTTATTTAATGGATGTATTTAGTGTGAAATAGTGAGTAAGATTCTGGGTTTAGATGAAAATAGCTTAGCATAATTGCGTCAAATGACTCGAAGGGAAACCTAATTTGGAGTGCATCTGAGCAATGATAATGAAGATTTACTTGGTGTTGACGGGCTAATTTCATGGCTTTTTATTGGCCTCGTTCGCTTTGGTCGAAAGCGTAGGTATCCCAACCTAATTTCGCGGCATAGACTGCATCGCGACCTTCTTCGGTTGTAGGAATTAATATTCGACCTAATTTTAATGGGTCTATTTGTGATTTAAAGAATTCATTTGAAACAGTTCCATATTGAAATTCTTCCGTGTTGAATCGTTCATTCCAATTTGCTTTCATACTTTTAAAATGTTAGTTTTAAAAAAAAATCATACCATGAAAAAACTAATTTTAACCTCAATCATAGGCCTAATTATGTCTTTTTCGGCCTTCGCACAAAAAACACATAAAGTCGTACTTCAAATTAATACTGCGGATACCACCGTTTGGCATGGCGTTATGCGAAATATTGCTAATATGCAGTCAGCTTTAGGGAATAATACTCAAATAGAGGTCGTTGCCCATGGTTCTGGTATTAATTTACTCATAGCTTCCAAGACCACCCAGCAAGCTAAAATTGCTGAGTTGGCTGCCATGGGAGTTAAGTTTGTGGCTTGTGAAAATACCATTCGAGAGCGTAAAATAGACAGGTCAACCATTTTGCCCCAATCTGGATTTGTCCCATCAGGCGTTTCAGAAGTTATCATTAAGCAAGAAGAGGGCTGGGCCTATTTGAAATATTAATTAGCTGTGAATTTTCCTAATCAAAAACGGTTCCAACGATTATCCACATTTTTATATGGATCGCTATTGCTGTTATTTGTTTTTTTAGGCTTGATGGTATTTTATCAGCCTTCGATCGGATCCGAAAAATCACCTGATTCTAGCCGTGTTTTTGTGGCCCCAGACACAAATTTCAATCATGTTTGGACTGCACCTTCGGATTGGCGGATGATGTATTTGGATTCAAGCGAGCGGGATTTGGTCAAATATGGTCGAGAATTAATTGCGCATACTTCTGAATATTTAGGCCCCAAGGGATCCGTTTTGCCAATGTCTAATGGGATGAATTGTCAGAATTGCCATTTGAACGCGGGAACCCAAGCTTGGGGAAATAATTATTTTGCTGTGCAATCGACCTACCCAAGATTCCGAGCACGTTCAGGTACCGTGGAAAATCAAATTAAGCGCGTAAATGATTGCTTTCAACGAAGTTTAAATGGAAAGTCCTTAGATTCCACAGGCAGAGAGATGCGCTCCATTTTGGCTTATATCAAATGGCTAGGAAATGACGTGGCGAAAGATAAGATTCCTAGGGGCTCAGGCATATTTAAGTTGAAAGGAATCAAAAGAGCCTGTGATTCTGCGAAGGGTTTGGAGGTGTATGTGGCCAAATGCCAGTCTTGCCATCAAGCTGATGGGGGAGGTTTATTGGCCGAAAATGGCAAATCGTATACTTTTCCACCTTTATGGGGTAAAAATAGTTATAACCATGGGGCTGGTTTATTTCGAATTTCGAATTTTGCGGGGTATGTCAAGTACAACATGCCGCAAGGCACAACGTATGAAAATCCGGTATTAACGG
The DNA here is from genome assembly GCA_945906795.1 of Spirosoma fluviale. GTDB lineage: Bacteria > Bacteroidota > Bacteroidia > Cytophagales > Spirosomataceae > Aquirufa > Aquirufa fluvialis_F. The sequence goes on along the minus strand of CAMDRO010000054.1, from coordinate 14,247 downwards.
ATGAGGAAGCTTGGGATGTGGCCGCTTATGTTAATTCGATGCCTAGGCCAAGTAAAGATCTGTCTCAAGATTGGCCTAAGATTGCTAAGAAACCATTTGATCATCCATTTGGACCTTATGTGGATCCTTTTTCAGAGGAGCAGCATAAGTTTGGACCTTATAAGCCAATTAAAGATTGGTACGCAAATAGGTAAAGGGCGCAGCGCCTAATCTTGAAATAGAATGAATTAAGTTTAGAGCTGTATTTTTCGGTCAAATTTGCTTATTTTGTTCAAGGGGAAACCATGTTCACGCCTTTTATTTAAGCGTAAAAATATATAAATAATTTCCTCTTGTTTTTATATAGATGTAAAATTTTCTCATGTTTTTAATAGGTGTAAAATTTCCTCTCGTTTGTTTTCCTACTGAATGGCTAAATCTCGTAAAGATAAATTGGGTTTTAATAATAGCCGATAAGGGTTTTGGCGGTTTAAGGTTTGACGAATTCGAAGCATAAAACAGTCTATTACCAAACTTGATACGCATCAAAAAGCTTCGTTTAAGCACTGAAGCGCTAATTTCTTATAGGTGCTTTTATGTGCTAGCTTTCTTCTTTCGTCTATTTTAAGAATTAAATTTTACTTCCTTATTTTCTCTGGAAATCTGATGGCTATTGAAGTTGCCATGAGATAATTGTTATCTTTCAAAGCGGTTTTGGTTTTAAAAATTTGGTCTTGACTGTTCAACCAACGTCCTTCAAATCTACAAATAATATTTTGAGCCGGGGAGTAGTCAAGGTTTAGTGAAAGCCCTGTTGTTTTAAATCCGTTTGTTGTGCTTGTCGGGATGATTATTCCTTTTTCATCTTGGTAATATTCTACTCGAATTGCTGTTTTCCAAGTCTTGTTTATTGCATATTGTCCAATGATTACAGGGCTAAACCAAACGTCATAAGTTGAATTGTTATTTCCTCTTTGCTGTTTTCCAATGTCAAACCCTACAATCAAACCAAATTTTTCGCTTAGTTGAAATTATCCGTAAAAATTGTTGAAATATCGCATTTTTCTTGTTGTGTCGGGGTCATCTGTTCCAATGAACGTACTCCAATTAAGGGTAACTTTTTCAGTCGGTTTGGAATTTATTTGAGTGCCAAATGAGGGCAATGAATTTCCTTGAAGTAGCTGGATGCGTTGCCAACCATTTATGATTAGACCTACTATTTGCCATTTATCGTTTGGCTTATAGGTCAATTTTGCTCCCGATAAAAAATAAGGTGAGTTTTCTGCCAACAAGGAACGTGTCATTGTCCAATTGTCGGTGGATATGGCACTTTCAAAACCAATATGAGAGGCAAAAGCGCCTGCATTTATCCAAAGATCATTTTTCTTATTAAGTGACAAACCAACATGGGCTTCAAAAATGTTTTTCAATAAACCTGGTTCTGCTGAATAGTTGTCGTTAGAATACGTTCCTGTCTTCAAAGCTAAATTTGCTCGATACTTTGAATGTTCCAAGCCAAGTCTTACAAAACCTAAGTTTACGTTAAGCTCGTTGTGTCGATTGTGGTTATATAAAAATGATTGTCTTTTAGTTCCTTGTGGTCGGTTGAAATCAAATACATAAAAAACGTCCAAAAAGCCAGAAATATTCAAATATGGCTTTTTTTGCCAAATGCTATCATTTTGAGCGAAAAGAGTATAGCTTGAAAAACAGGAAATAAAAATGAGTAAACTCTTTATTTGTGTTTTAAAATTCATTTATTTTCAATTATCTATTTTTGTCGGTTCGGTCTCGGTTCTTTAAGCTTTCATACCATGTTTTTCGGCTATAAGATTTTTAGATTTCGTAGCTCAAAGCTGCATACAAATGTCAAGTGTTTGTTGACCTACAAATATGTCTTTGGAGCACTGAATCGACAATTTACTAAACCCATGTTTTGTGTTAGCGCTAGTCGTGTTAATTAGATAATTCAGTCAATGTTATAGTCCATTGATTGTTCAAAGAAATTTCTTCTTTGAAATTCAAATGCAGTTCTTTTATGTTTTGATAAAAAATCAAATAGTCAGCCAATTATTTAAATTCTTAGAAAGTTATTTGCTCTTAATTTTCTAGCCCGATTTGATTTTTATTCTTCATCTTATTTTTTGTTTATGATTGTTTAATTGAATAGCAAGTCATTTTTTAAACAAAGCGAGTTTTTATCTTTTAAATTCAAGCTTAATTCTTTCCTATTATTTTATTTAAAAAGAAAAGGTCGATTTAAATTAAAAATTAAATTTTTCTTTTAGTACTGGGTGGCCAAATAAGCAATATAGGTGTTTAATGCTAAAAAAAATATAGCCGGTAAAGAAACCCAAAGGGAGTCTTTTGAGTTAATTCTAGCTATCAGAGCAAGCAACATTAATAAAGCAAGTCCACCAGATGATATTAATAAAATGGGTTTAACGAATAAACCAACCAATAGTCCAATTGCACCCATAATTTCTAAGAAAATTGTTAATAGTCCTAATTTTTCTAATTTGAAGCGTTTAAATTCATTTTTCATATGGGGAGAAATGAAATAGTAAATGGAATAGGATAAAAAAGATAAACTTGAAATCAAAACAGACGAAATAAGTAAATTATTCACAGTTAAATTATATTACATGAAACTAATGCAATGGAGATACATAAAATCAGGAACAACAAGGATGGCAGATGTTTTATGAATGAGCTTTTTATTTTGAAATGAAAATATTGAGCAGCTAACATAAACCCCCCCATAAGAATGGAAGGTATTGAAATTAATGTTGGATACCATATTCCAACTATTAATAAAGTGGCTAACGAAATTTTAGATGCACCTACAAATGTTCGGATTAAATCACTTAGCCCGAATTGCTTAAATTCTTTAATGATCACATCATATCGAAAAATCCAAACATAGGCAACTGATGTTGCTACAATGATTTGTGCTAAGATTAGGTAATTTGTCATTTTATTTATTTTTTTGTTGGTTAATGTTTTTATTTTTTTTGATTGGTGTCAGGGAAGCACACAATATTAACAAAAATAAAAATTGTTTTTTATTAATTGTTATTGTCTAATTGTGTTCATGTGTAATTCGAGCATATTTTTCTCACTCATTGCAAATACACAATCTCCTCCCGCTTTATGCATTACTACATGGAATGCTCCTATGCCAGCAAAAAGATCAATAAATTTGAATTTTTAACTTACACACTTTGGGGGATGGTGCCTTAGAAATCCGAATGTTTAATTTATCACTGAACCCGCTTTTTTGCAAAACCCCTGTTATGTGCTGCCTTTTTTTCTATCGTGTTCTGTTAGTCGTGTTCACAAGAACAATGTTTGTTACTTTTTGCTTTGTCGAAACATTCTTTTCCTTCTTTAAATGCAAAATATGAAAGTCCAAGCGTTCCTATACTGTCAATGTAAGCAAAGTTTGTTAGTTGGTAAATTCCACTACTTATGAGCAAAACGATTGACATATAAATACAAACCCTTGCGCATTCAGCGTCTGCAAGTATTGCGTCAGAGTTTAGTTGTTTTCCGACTTTGGTTTTTCCAATAATTAGTACCCACATAATTAAGATTGAAATTATAGAAATTACAACACCCCAAAAAGTTGTCTCTGGTTTATGTCCCTTCCAAATGTTGAAAATGCTTGTCGTTACAAGTCCAATTACCAATGCGTAAAATGAAATACCTGTTATTCGTAATGCCGTTCTTTCAAAATTGTCTCGGTTACTTTCAGGTTGTCGTTGAATACGAATAACCATATGTGCAATTCCAAGTCCTGAAATTACTTCTATAAAACTGTCCACGCCAAAACCGAACAAAGCCAAACTTTCGTCTTCGTAACCAAGATATGTCGCCAAAAGTCCTTCTACAATGTTGTAAATTATTGTAAAAATAGCAAGTCCAAATGCTAACTTGTAAAGTCGTTGTTTATCTAATTGTTTTGTTGCTGTTAGTTCCATTTTTTTGTCATATTGTTGTTGCACCGTCTGTTTTCGTAAGGTTGCACATAACTTGTTTATACCAGCCACAAAATGGCTGCAATCCACCCTTATCGGGTTGGCTTTGTGCCATAAAATGGCTTCTTTTTGCTGTTGCTAATATACTTTTTGTTTATTACAAATTATCAAATGGACTTTTAATTTGCTGCAAACTTTTGGTGCTTACGTGCGTATATATTTCTTTGTTTTACTGCTGCTTTGCCCCAGTAATTCTTGAATATACCTTAAATCTGTAGCACTTTCAAGCAAATGCGTGGCATAACTGTGTCTTAACCAATGTAAACTTACCGGTTTATTTATTCTTGATTTTGTTAACGCTTGTTTTAATACATTAGATAAACTGCGTTCATCATATTTTGTATTTTCATTTTGGCCCTCAAATAGCCAATTTTTGGGTTTATAGCCCATGTAATATTCGCGGAGCATTTCTAATATTTTTGGAGATAAAGGAGCCATTCTGTCTTTTCTACCTTAGCTTTGTCGGATAATGAAAATTCCTTTTTTGGAATCAATATTGATATTCTTCATAAAAAAATGGATACCGAAATTAGTTCGATACCCATGAGTCATTCTTTCATATTTCAAAATATGAGCTCTTTTACCAATCATTTTTCTAATGTGGCAATTGGTCCCGGAATTTTCCATAAACCCAAGTTCCCGCAATGGCGCTTGCAATAACAACGATAATGGCTAGGGTGCCAGATCCTAATTGGGCAAATAAGGGTCCAGGGCACGCACCTGTGATGGCCCAACCCAGACCAAAAATCATTCCGCCATATATTTGGCCTTGATTGAATTTTTTATCTGTAAAGGTGATTTCTTCCCCATGAACCGTTTTAACCTGTAGTTTTTTGATCAAAAAAACGGAAATAGCTCCTACAACAACGGCCGTTCCTATCACCCCATACATGTGGAAACTTTGCAGCTTAAACATTTCCTGAATTCTAAACCAAGAGATAATCTCAGCTTTGATAAACACAATACCAAAAATCACGCCTACCGCTGCATATTTAAAATTATGCCACCAGGGATGAACCAATTCAGACTCATTCACACACATGCTGTCTAATGAGCGTACCTCAAAATCCGTTTCTACTTGTTTCGTTTTCATGTTTATAAAGCTAAAATATAAGGTAAGATTAAATTTGTCATTAAAAATCCTCCAATCATAAAGCAAATGGTAGCCACTAATGATGGCCATTGCAAGTCACTGAGTCCCATAATGGCATGACCCGAGGTGCAACCTCCCGCATAGCGAGTACCAAAACCCACTAGACATCCTCCGCCAACCATCATGATTAATCCTCGGAGTGTAAATAAACTTTCGAATGAAAATAACTGCACTGGAACCATACCAGAAAAATCAGTAATTCCATATTGGCTTAAATCTTTGGCTAAATCTGGGTGTATGATGACTGGATTAGGAGAGCTTAAGTATAGCGTTGAAATGACGCCGCCAACTAAAATACCCCCGATGAAAAATAAATTCCAAGATTCTTTCTTCCAATCATAGTTGAAAAATGAAATGTTACTCGGAAAACATGCCGCACAGATATGCCGCAGATTGGAGGAAATCCCAAAATGCTTATTGCCCAATATTAATAGGGTAGGGACGATGAGTCCAATAATGATTCCCGCCACATACCAAGGCCAGGGTTGAGTGATTGTTTCGATCATATTATAGGTAAGTTTTACAGTTAGGTAACAGGAATTAGGTAATATGTAACAGGTAAATTTAATTTATTTGAACGATTTTTTACGCTCCAAAACGGAACTACAACAAAGTCGTTGGGCAAACATATTCAGATAATTTAAATTTATCTGATTCTTTAATCGCCTTAAACCCACCCTGAACGTCAATTAAATGCTCAAAACCCCTTGCTCTCAAAGTCGAGATAAAGATCATCGATCGATAACCACTGGCGCAATGCACAAAATAAGTTTTGTCTTTATTGATTTTAAGCATGCTGTCATTAATGAAATCCAAGGGTGCATTTTCCACACCAACAATATGCTCAGACAGGTATTCGCTATTTTTTCTAACATCGATGATTTCCCCTTGACCTACATTGGCTCGATTTAAAGTTTCTTCAACGCTAATGGACTCAATTTGGTCCACATCTTTGCCAGCCTTCGCCCAAGCCGCTATACCCCCTTTTAAATAACCAATGGTGAAATCGTATCCCACGCGGGCTAATCGAGTTATTACCTCTTCTTCACGCCCTTTATCAGTTACTAATAAGATTTCCTGCTTAATATCTGGAATCATGGCACCCACCCAAGGAGCAAAAGATCCATCAATGCCAATGTTAATCGAGTTCGGTACAAATCCGGCCGCAAATGTTTGTGCATCCCGGGTATCCAAAATTAAGGCCGATGTTTCGTTGGCCGCAGCTTCAAACGCCGCAGGCGATAGGGCATGTTGGCCTCGCTCCAACACCTTATCAATCGAATCGTATCCTTGAATATTCATCAACACATTTAATGGGAAATAGGCCGGCGTGGCAACTAAACCTGTTAATACCTCTTTTATAAATTGTTCTCGGCTTAGCGCTAGGTTTAAGGCATAATTGGTTTTCTTTTGATTCCCCAAAGTATCCGTTGTTTCCTTACTCATGTTTTTACCACAGGCAGAACCCGCGCCATGGGCTGGATAAACAATGATATCATCTGCTAAAGGCATGATTTTATCGTGTAATGAGTCATATAAAAAACCGGCCAACATATCTTCCGTTAAATCAGCGGATACTTTTTGGGCTAAATCGGGCCTACCTACATCGCCAATAAACAAGGTATCACCTGAAAATAAGCTGGTTGCTTTTCCTTGGGGGTCAATCAATAGAAAACAGGTCGATTCCATGGTATGTCCCGGTGTGTGAATCACACGTATGGTAGCATCCCCCAATGGAAATTCTTGTCCATCTTTGGCCGAAATACAGTCAAATTCACAGGCGGCATTGGGACCATACACAATCGGAGCCCCAGTTTTAGCCGATAAATCGATATGCCCTGACACAAAATCGGCATGGAAATGTGTTTCAAACACATATTTAATCGTTGCATTATTACGCTTTGCTTTCTCTATGTACGGTTGAACTTCACGAAGCGGATCAATGATGGCCGCTTCTCCGTTGTTCTCAATATAATAAGCTCCTTGCGCTAAACATCCTGTGTAAATTTGCTCTACTTTCATGGCTTAATGTTTTTTAATTATTTAATGGGAAAGGAAACTTGTTGGACCAAAATATATACTCCCATGATCAAGACAAACCAACCAAATCCCACTTTAAGCTTGTTTCCATCTATTTTTTTACTTACGATATCACCAAAAAATATACCCACAATGGCTAGTCCTGTTACGGTTAAAAGTAATTTCCAATCGATGATTTGATGCCCTAAATCACCCGTAAACCCAATCAATGATTTGGCGGCAATGATTAAAAGCGAAGTTCCAATGGCCTGTTTCATGGATAATTTCGATAGCATCACAAGAGCCGGAATGATCAGAAATCCTCCACCGGCACCCACTAAGCCCGTTAAAACACCCACTACAGCTCCTTCTAATAGGATCATAGAGTAGTTGAACACTTGAATTTCTTCTACATCATTTCCATCTTTATCATATTGCTCGTAATTACCCCTGATCATTGAAATCGATGCGGCCACCATCAAGAGGGCAAATAAAACCATCATTAAAGTGGACTTTGTGACCATAAAATCACCAAGGGTAAATACTTCATTGGGTATGAGGGGGACGATGAATTTTCTGGTGGCAAATACGGAGATGATGGAGGGAATCCCAAAAATTAGGGCTGTTTTTAAATTGACTAAACCTTGTTTATATTTTGGGAAGGCGCCGAAAAGACTACTGGCGCCAACGATAAATAAAGAATAGGCTGTGGCTAAAACTGGATTTACGCCAAATAAATAGACTAAAACAGGGACAGTTAAAATGGATCCGCCACCGCCAATTAAGCCTAAGGATAAGCCGACTATTAAGGAAGCAAAATAACCTAAAATCTCCATGTTTCTTTTTTTGTTGGCACAAATTTAGAACAAATTTCTATGCTAAATGGTGACATTTATCACAGTCCTTTTAAGTCGATGATTTCAATTTGATTTTTATGCATTTTGATGTACCCCTTCTCTGCTAGCTTCTTAATAAGCCGTGAAATAACCTCTCTTGACGAGTTTAATTCATGAGCGATTTCGGTAAATGAAGCTTTTAACACATTCGTTTTTAAACTTTTTTGATGCTGCTTTAAATACCAAAGCAATCGCTCATCTAAATTTCTAAAGGCAATTTGATCTAAGGTATCTAGTAATTCCTCAAAGCGTGATCGATAGGTTTCCAATACAAATTGGTACCAGGTTTTATATTTAGAACCCCATTCATCCATTAACTCCGCGGGAATGGCGATGACCTCGGTATCAATGAGTGCTTTTGCCATGATTTGAGATGCGATTTGTCGGGCCGCACAGGTCATCGAAATGGCACAGGCTTCCCCGGGATGCAGGTTATACATGAAAATTTCATTTCCTTCATCGTCCTCTCGAAACACTTTGATAATTCCTTTGGTCACCAAAACAGCCGAGCGTATCGACTGTCCTGTCTTCATTAAGAATTCATCTGCTTTGAATTTTCTGACGACCCCCACTTGCTGAATTTTTTTGGATAATTCAGGTTCAAATTGGGTGAAAAGCATCGGCGGGATTTCCATTTTGGGCTATAAAGAAGGTAAATGAATCACTTTTTGAGCTTCATGACTTTCAAATACCGCATCGATCACCTGCATACATTGAGCTCCCTGCATGGCTGAAACAAATGGTGTAGCCCGACCCTGAAGGGTGTCAAACACATTTTGATAGATATACATATAATTGCCTTTTTCGGAAGGGATTCTGATTTTTTTCTGCCCATCTACGTGTAAAATACCAAAATCCATTTCAGTTTCCGTACCCCAATCAGCTCCTTGTGGTTTTAAACCTGCCAATAAATCAGGTTCTTGTTTATCGGCCCTCACTTTCAAAAAGCTTCCCTTTTTCCCATGTAATTGAAAAGATGGTACAGGCTCTTTGAAATAATAACCCCCTCTAAGTCTAACCCTCAGGTTAGGGTAATAAAATAATATTTCAAAATAATCGTCTACTTGTGTTTCTGGTCGCGTCATTCGAAGGTCTGCAAACACTTTTTCCGGTATCCCGAATAAATAAATGGCCTGGTCTATAAGATGAGGGCCTAAATCTTTCACAATTCCTGCACCGGGTCCTGGAATTTCTTTGTGTAATTTGGGTGATTGAGCTCCATTAAAACGATCATATCTGATCTCCACTTCCACCAGCTCACCTAATACGCCTGCATCCACTATTTTTTTTACGGTTAGGAAATCGGAATCTAAACGCCTGTTTTGGTATACAAAAATATGCTTTGATTTTGATTTCGCTAATTTATCCAGTGTTAATGCCTCTTGTAAATTAGTCGTAAACGCTTTTTCTACAATGATGTGTTTGCCAGCATTTAAAGCAGCTAATGCGTATTCATAATGAGAATAGATAGGTGTATTGACTACGACTAAATCGATCGTGGAATCTGATAAAATTTCGGCTATGCTTGCATAGGATTTAACCCCAGGATAATCCTTTTCAATATTTTTGTTCGTTCTTTCCCAGGCGCCTGCTAGGGAAAAACCTGGATGTAGGTCAATGAATGGGGCATGGAATACGCGTCCCGACATCCCATAGGAAAGCAAGGCTGATTTTATCTTTGGATCTGACATATTCTTTTTAAATGATCTGGTAAAAATAATCAATTATCAACATGAAAAAAGGCCGTTTAAAAAACGGCCTTTAATTTTTTTAGATTTGAAAATTATTTTTTTAGTATAATGGAATCTAATAATTCATAACGAGCGTCTTTGGTTCCTTTGACAACTCTAGGATTGGCATCCAAAATCATAAATTCTGGTTGGGCTTCTTGGCCAGCTGCGGGCCAATTCGTCAATTTACCTCCATTCGGATTTCCCGTTTTAATGAAATTGGCTAAATATTCTTGCATATCTTTTGAGGTTTTATAATCATCGGCCGTCCAACCGTAGGTCAAATTGGTCGATAGATTTCCCATAAAATATTCGATATCAGCTGAGTGAACCGCCCCTTTGGGAGCGGCTTGTTTGGGTGCATTGGGATCCACTTTCACCACACCACCCGCAAGAGCAGCTTGGACACCTTTGACGATCATTTCAGGTCGAGGCTTCGCATAATAATATCGATACACCGGATTTTGACTGTTTTTACGGTGCATGTCAAACCATTTCCATGTGGAGAATCCGATGAAACGATCACCTGCTAAATCCGTCGCAGATTGTTCCGCTTCCTCCACCGTTTTACCTGGGTAAAGAGCTAAAATCTTGTCCGCATTTTCTTTGTACAAGTCTTTAACTGCCGCCGTATAATTCTCAGTGGATATAGCCTGTCCTTTCGTCATGGATTTGTAATTCATTTCCTCTGAATTCCAGCCCAAAAGTAAAGGAACCATCGCTTGTTCTTTGTTGGCAAATATATCTGGCAACGTTTTTGAAATAAAATAGCCATCAATACAGGCTGAAAAACGTGGCATTCCTGGCTCTAACATTTTTTGGTATAAATCTAAGGTTGGGATGTCTCTTAATTCTTTCAAAGATTTAGCACCTGCTTTTTCACCAAAAGTAAGGCCTACTTTTTCGGCATCCTGTAAGCTAACGGGTCCAAGTCCTGAACCGATCCAAGCCCCACTTTCACCTACTGCCCCGTGAATTAAGTTTTTCGATAGGGGGGAAGCCATTTGGGCACTCACCGACATAGATCCTGCTGATTCACCAGCGATGGTTACTCGGTTAGGATCCCCACCAAAATTCTCTATATTTTCTTTCACCCACTTTAAAGAAGCATATTGATCTAATAAACCTTGATTTCCACTTGCTTTATGTGGAGATTCTTTGGTCAATTCAGGATGAGAAAAGAAACCTAATAATCCCAAACGGTAATTGACCGTGACGGTAACGATTCCTTTTTGGGCCATCATTTCTCCATCATAACGCGGCTCTGAACCATCACCGGCCATAAATCCACCCCCATAAAAATAGACTAATACGGGTAATTTTGCCGTAGATTTCGGATTGGGTGACCAAACATTAAGGTATAAACAATCTTCACTCATTCCATTGCTACGGAATCCCATATCGCCAAATAGGGGAGCTTGCATGGCTTTTGGGCCAAATTTTTTAGCTTGTAAAACGCCGTTCCATGGTTTTGGATCCATCGGTTCTCTCCACCTTAAGGCTCCTGTAGGAGGTAAAGCGAAGGGAACCCCTTTAAAACTTGCGACCTTTGTTCTGGTATCAAAAGTGCCTTCTAAGGTACCATATTTAGTTTTAACTTGGGTAGTCAATCCATAGGGATTGGCGGATTCTTGTGCATTCATGACAAAGGAAAAAAAGCTTATCACTGCGAAAAAAAGGGTCAATTTTATTTTCATGGGATTTAACAGATTAAATTTAAATGTAGAGATATAAAAATCGCGTTGTCTATCGGTGGATTATTTGACAACGCGATTTTAAATTTATATGTATGCATTTAGATGCATTCGTCAAGATTGAATCTTATGAAAGAATTGCTTTCGCGTATTCCACACATTTTTTTGTTTCTTGAACAGCATCTGAACCCGCTGGAAGATCATATTCTAATTCGATCGAAGCAGGGAATTTATATTTTTTAGATTTCAATAATCCTAAAATTTCTTTTAATGGAGTATTTCCTTGGCCCCAAACTACATTTTGACCTCCATTTTCTTTATTCTTGCGGTCCTTAATGTGCATGCTTGTGATGCGATCATGCTTCGCTTCGATAAGTGCTAATAAGGTAGCTGTTGTATTTGGACCACCTGCCGCAATGTAATGTCCACAATCTAGGTTCAAGGAATTAAAAGGTGATTGGGCTAAAGCCGCATCCCAAGCGGTATCAGTTGCTTGCAAGTGCGCATGATATCCGATATAAACTTTGTGCTTGGAAGCTAAATCACCTAATCTTTGAGATTGTTTTAGATCGGTAGGTAATTCAATAGTGACTGAATTGGCACCTAAAGCCTTTGCTGCTTTTAACGCGTATTCAACCTCTCCATCCGTATTGTTTGGACCTAAAGCGTTCGGTTTAAACGCATATACTGAAATACCTGCATCGTTGAACATTTTTCTTACTTCCACAAATTTATCCATGGAAACACTCGCGCGCCAATCAGCTACTTCTGTATTATATTTCGCCATGGCAGCTCTTTGCTCATCGGTCATCTGTGGACGTGGCTGACCTGGAACATAAGCAGCTCTTGCCATCGTGCTTTTTGGTTTGCCCGCATATTCCTCCACGGCATCTCCCATTAATTCAATGGCGCTAATATTACATGCTATACAGTATTTGATTAAATCATCCACACTGCCCGGCATGCTACGGAATGAATAGGTGATGGCTCCAATTTGAACGCCTCCAAATTTGGAATTAGGCTTTTCCGCAAATAATGTTTTTGAAACGGCTGCCTGACTTGCCCATAAAACGCCTAAAGAAGCTAATGACCCGTAGATCAAAAATTGACGACGAGATTGATTGTTTTGATTTGACATATTGAAATAGGTTTTTAAGGTAAATTTTAATGTACCACAATGATATAATAAATTTCGCTATTTTTATTCTTTAGATAAATTTTTGCGACGAAATTTTAATTTCCTGCTATATCAATGATTGTTTTTGGGGCATATGAATTAACAACCTGTAATTTTAATTGATCCCCTAGGACTTGGTACGTAATTTTCCAATGATGAGGGCTTTCGATATACCTGATAGTCATTTCTAGGGTATTTTCATTATTCCAAACATAATTAGCGGCCACTTTAAATGGCGCAAAAGTTTCTAAATGTGCTGGTACGGAACGTAATGAATAGGGGCCAATGAGCGTATTTTCACTCAATTTCCATTCGTTTAATCCTAGGGGGATTTGATGAATTTTTTGGTCTTTGGTTCCAATTTCAGCCACTAATCCATTCTCTGTTTTAATCATTTTAAACGAGGTAAATTCCAAGGGATTCTTTTCTAACGAATACATTTTGCCTAAGATGTTTACATTCCCATTTACCTGATTAGATGTAGTCGGTTCAAGTCTACGATTTTTCAAAAAATGTGTGAGTGATTGATGGGCCATTTGATTAGTTGGAATTTTTGATTTTCCAAAGGCAGGTAATAAATGTTGCCAAATCATATTTAAATCATCCTGCAAATCCATAGATTCAGAGGTGATAACCACCACCGCATCTTGCTCAGGCATCATGACGATGTACTGTCCATAGGCACCATCCGCTCTAAATGCCCCATTTCGGCAACGCCAAAACTGATACCCATAGCCTTGAAGCCAATCGGAGGAATCTTTTTTCGCTTGGCTAGCTTCCGGATTTTGATCGATGTGCTTTTGAGTAGCTTCTTTAACCCAAGCATTGGAGATGATTTGTTTTCCGTTGTATTTTCCTCCATTTAAATAGGTAAGCCCTAGTTTAGCCATGTCTTCAGTTTTGACCCGGATACCCCAACCACCCGTATTGATTCCTTTTGAATCATATTCCCAATCGACCCCCGAAATCCCCAAAGGTTTAAATAATCGGGGTTCTAAATAATTCACTAAGGATTGTCCCGTTAATTTTTGAACAATAGCTGATAACATATAGGTAGCTAAGGTGTTATATAAAAATTTTGTTCCAGGAGCATATTCGATAGGTGTTTTTAAAAAGCCTAGAATCCAATCGGGCTGCATGACTATGACACTGCGCGTGGGCTCCGTTTTATGGCCCACCGACATGGTCAAGAGGTCTTTTACGGTCAGGTCTTTAAGGAAATTATTGGAGGCTAAATCGGCGTATTCAGGAAAAAATGAAAGCACCTTGTCAGTCACTTTTAGTTTATTTTCGCTGACCGCAAAACCGACGGCGGTAGAAGTCCAACTTTTACTAACTGAATACATGGAGTGTTTTAATTCAGGCGCATAGGGACTCCACCAAGCTTCTGAGATAACTTTTCCATGGCGAATGATCATGACTGAATGTAGTTCGTGCTTCTCTTTTTTATAGGATTCTATGAAATTTTGAATCGCTGCTGAGGAAACTCCTTCTGCTTCAGGTGTACTTCTCGGGATTGATTGACACCAAGAAGTAAAACTTACTAAAATGAGGAGTAA
>CAMDRO010000053.1 GCA_945906795.1 Spirosoma fluviale | reverse complement strand
TTGAAATGTTCCTTTCGGATTACGTATACCATTTGTTTTCAGTTTGTTTAAAGGACTTCTGGGAAAACAATAGCAGAATGTCCAAATATTTCACAAAGGTAAGAAACCTAATGAAGTTATTGTGTAAATTTGAAAATTAATCCCATTTTTATGATTATAGTTACTGGTGCTGCTGGTTTTATCGGTAGTTGTTTAATTGCAAAATTGAATGAATTGGATTTCAATTATATCATCGCCGTTGATGACTTTTCGAATGAAGAAAAAAATAAAAATTTGATTGGAAAGAAAATTAAAGAACGTGTGGAAAGAACCCATTTTTTCCAATGGCTTGATCAAAATAACAAGGAAGTTGAGTTTCTTTTTCACATTGGAGCGCGAACGGATACGACTGAATTCAATAAAGAAATTTTTGATACATTAAATGTTAATTATTCAAAGCATGTTTGGCAGGCATGTGTCAAATATCAAATACCCTTAGTATATGCCTCGTCTGCAGCAACATACGGTCTTGGGGAATTAGGATATGACGATAATGAAAATGAAATTCATTTACTAAAGCCTTTGAATCCTTACGGAGATTCTAAAAATGACTTTGATAATTGGGCTTTAACTCAGGTACAAAAACCATTCTTTTGGGCTGGACTCAAGTTTTTTAATGTGTATGGTCCCAATGAATATCATAAGAGTCGGATGGCATCGGTAATCTGGCATGCCTACCGACAAATTTTAGCTAATGGATCTTTGAAGCTATTTAAATCTCATAAGCCTGAATACCAAGATGGCGAGCAGATTCGTGATTTTATATATGTCAAAGATTTAGTGGATGTGTGTATATTTTTAATGGAGCATAGGAAGAATTCTGGAATATATAATTTGGGAACCGGTAAAGCTAGGTCATTTAATGACTTAGGTAAATCTACTTTTACAGCGCTTGGCAAGCCAGTTCAGATTAATTACATAGATACTCCTTTGGACATACGTGATAAATACCAATATTTTACGGAAGCCAATATGAAGAAGTTAATTGACATAGGATACATACAGCCTTTTTATAGCTTAGAAGAAGGTGTCAAAGATTATGTTCAAAATTACTTGGTTAAAGGTCTTTATTGGTAAGTTTTTTTAATCCCTCTTCAAGAAACCCTTTCCCGTAGGCTAAGAGTTGAATATTGGCTGCTATAAGACCTAAAAAAGCGATTAAAAAGCTTTTTGATTTGATGAGCGCATCAAAGAATAGTAGGATCCAATAGGATATTAGTAAACCACTAAAAATGATCCCAAATTTAATATCAACAATGTTCCAAAATATGGTATTCCAAAAAAAGATGAAGTAAGCCATCGGTATAAAATGTACCCATTTTAATTCCATAGGAAAGAAGCGGCTTATATTAATTCTTGCCCTTCCAAAAAAATGTAGCTGATCGTAAAATTGAATAAAGGAAGTTCTTCTTTTATGATAAATAAAGGCATTGGCTAATAGTCCAGATTTAAATCCATGTTCGATGCAGCGAATACTAAATTCGATGTCTTCACCCATTCGGGTTATTTTAAAGCCACCTGTTTTTTCCCATACTTCCCGAGAGATTCCCATGTTAAAACTTCTAGGATGAAATTTTCCTCCTATATTTTTAGCTTGGCCTCTAATTCCTCCTGTGGTAAAAAAGCTAGTCATACTAAAACTGATGGCTTTTTGAATAGGGGTGAAGCTTTCATGTTCTTTGTCAGGGCCGCCAAATAAATCTAATTGTTCTTCTTGGATACCTTTGTAAACCTCGGTCAGGTAAGTTGGCTCAATTAATGCATCAGAATCTAAGATTACAAAAAAATCCCCTTTAGCTCTTTCAAAGGCATAATTTCTAGCAAATCCTTGACCACCATTTTCTTTAACAAAATAGGAAATGATTAGTTTATTTTTAAAAGTGTCAACCACTTTTTTGGAATCTATTTTTGACCCATCTTCAATGATGATAACTTCAAAATTAGTGTAGTCTTGTAGAGCCAGGCAATTCAGTAATTCGGCTAATTCGATCGGCCGATTGTACACAGGAATAATCACACTGAAAAAGGTGGATGCCATTCGCTTAGGAATTTTGCATGGACGTAAGCGTGTCCCAACTTGCTGTTATTATTTTTTCTAATTCGACTTCTCCTATGGCATCCGATAAGAACCAAGATTCAAATTGGGATGGGGGTAAATAAATACCTCTATTTAGCATTCCTCTGAAATATTGGCCAAATTTATTTAGGTCAGACGTTTTGGCATCATTAAAATTTTCTACCTTTTTATTGGTAAAGAAAAGCGTAAACATAGAACCTATTTGATTTACACTTGCTTTAAGGCCTAGTGAATCAATCTGATTTTTAATGGCCTCAGCTAAAAATTTACCTTTAGCTTCTAATCTTTGATAAACCTCTGGATTAGATTGGATTAAACCTAACATGGCTAAACCTGCTGTGGTCGCTAATGGATTACCGGATAAGGTTCCTGCCTGGTATACAGGACCTTCTGGTGCAATCATTTCCATGATATCGGCTCTTCCTCCATATGCGCCCACTGGTAAGCCACCCCCAATTATTTTTCCTAAGGTGGTTAAATCAGGTTTAATCCCACAGATACCTTGATATCCACTAGGTGACAATCGAAAGCCTGTCATTACTTCATCAAAAATTAGTAACGCCTGATGTTTTTCACAAAGCGATTTTACTGAATCTAAATAACCTTTTTTCGGTATGACTAAACCCATATTCCCAACTACCGGCTCGATGATAACACAGGCGATGTCACCAATGTTTGCATCAAACAACAGTTCTAATGAATTTACATCATTGTAAACAGCTGTCAATGTGTCTTTAGCGGTTGATTTTGTTACTCCTGGACTATCCGGAGTTCCTAAGGTGGCAACGCCTGAGCCAGCGGCAATTAAAAAAGAATCGCCATGTCCATGATAGCAACCTTCAAATTTGATTATTTTGTCTTTTTTAGTAAATGCCCTTGCCAATCTTATCGCTGCCATAGTAGCCTCCGTTCCTGAACTGACTAATCGAACTTTTTCGATTGACGGAACCATATCCGTTATTTTTTGGGCTATAAGAACTTCGTTGTAACTAGGAGCGCCAAATGAGAACCCGTTGGCTAATGCATTTCTTACAGCTTCTTCAATGGTCGGATGAGCTTGCCCAAATAACATGGGTCCCCAAGAACCTATTAAATCGATGTAGGAATGACCATCCACATCATTTAAATATGCTCCTTTGGCTGATTGAATAAAAATCGGATTGCCTCCTACAGATTTAAATGCTCTTACAGGGGAATTAACTCCACCTGGGATTAATTTTTTAGCTTGTTCAAAATAAATAGAACTTAAATTCGTCATTTACTTTTTCTTTTTAGGCGTATTTTTAGCGTTCTTTTGTGTCTCCTCCATCGTTTTCATTTGAGTTTGTAAATATTGAGAAAAACGAGATTTTTTAGCTCCACCACTGGCCGCAATTTTCTTTCTATTCTCGTCTAATATCAATTTGATTTTGTCTTCATTTACAAACTTTCTAATGGCTAATTGTTGGCCTATCGTCACTAAATTAGAAATGAAATAATAAAAACTTAATCCCGCTGGAAATGAATTCATGACAAACATGAAGATCACTGGCGTGAAATAAGCCATCATTTTCATGTTGATAGGCTGGCCTGGTTGGTCAGGTGTGATTTGATTATTGTAATATCCATAAGCTAATTGGGATACGGTCATCAATAAACAAAACAAACTCACATGTGATCCATAAAATGGAATAGTAAATGGTAAAGAAACAATGGAATCAAAGGTTGATATATCTTCCGCCCAAAGAAATGATTCTTGCCTTAGATTGATCAAATTGGGGAATAGCATAAATACAGCCATTAAAACGGGCATGGTAGCTAAGACAGGCACACAACCGCTCAGTGGATTTACTCCCACTTCACCATAGAGTTTCATAGTTTCTTGTTGAACCTTGGCTGCATCATCACCTATTTTCTCTTTAATAGCTGCTATTTCGGGAGCTAATATTCTTGTTTTTGCCATGGAAACGTATGATTTGTACGTAAGTGGTAATAAGGCTGTTTTGATGATTAAAACAAGGACAATAATTAGTAGGCCGTAGTTTGAAAATATACTCTCAAGAAAATCAAATAAAGGCACAAAAATGTATCTGGTGATAGGCAATAAAAAGTCATAGCTTAGTTTTACATTTTTTCCAAAAGAAGGAGCTATGGTTTTTACAATCGAATAATCATTAGGACCAAAGTAAAAATTAAAGTTTGATTTGCCTTGTTTTAAATCTTGTGTTGATCCTGTAATTTGGGCATCCAATGTTTTAATATGAATCGAATCAGATAAATTGGGAGTGGATGTAATCGAAGCTTTTACGAATTTGGATCCTTCAGGTATTAATCCTGTTAAAAAATATTTCTTTTTGAATGCAATCCAATCCGTTGATTTTAAAATATTATCTGTTTCAATGGAAGAAGGGTTTTCTGATAAATTATCAAATTCTTCATCTTCAGTAAGTAGGTAATTGATGGTGGCTTTTCTTTCCTCATTAATATCTTTTTCATTTTGAATGATATTTTCCTTCCAATGTATTTGATATTCAGTACCTGATATTTGATCAGAAATCTCTCTAACATCTATACCATATCCAAGTTGATAGCCTTTTTCGGCTAATTTGTATTTTAATTTTATTTTTTTTCCAGAAGGCAGAACCGAGGTGTAGTATATTTCCCCATCTTTTTTCTCTAAAGAATACGCTAATGCATTTAAATTAATTTTGGCTGAAATCGTCGGTATTTCTACATTGAAAACATCCTTTTTTGAATCAAACATGAATAGACCCGCTGGGATATTAGCCGCATAGTTTTTATAGCTTTTGAAATTCTTTAATTGGACCGAAATAATGCGCGCACCCAAATTGGATGTAACGATTTTAATTTCGTTGTTTTCTAAAATGCTTAATTCTTCCTTAATCGATGTATCTGTTATGGCTACATTGATTGCCTTAGATGTTGAATCAGCATTTAATTGAACGATAGCATTCTTTTTAGGCGCGATGGCTTCAATTTTTGCTTTTGGATTATCAATAGGCTCCTTGGGTGCAAAAAAATACTGATAGCCCAATAGCATAGCCATGATTAATACGATTCCTGTAACTGAATTCTTATCCATAAAAACTATTTTGAATTTTTAATAAATGGAACGGCATGTTGGTAAGCCGCTTTGACAAATTGAACAAATAATGGGGCAGGCGCCTCCACCGTTGATTTATACTCGGGATGAAATTGAACGCCAATAAAAAATGGATGATTGGCTAGTTCTATTATTTCAACTAAATTCGACTCAGGATTTGTACCCGACATAATTAATCCGGCGTCTTTAAATTTCTCCAGATAGGCATTATTGAACTCATATCTATGTCGATGTCGCTCTTGAATCAAAGATTTACCATACACTTTATGAGCCAACGTTCCTTTTTCAATCTTACAAGAATAGGCTCCTAAACGCATGGTCCCACCTTTAGAGGAAATATCTTTTTGAGATTCCATTAAATCAATGACTGGATATTGAGTTTCAGGATTCATTTCAACGGAATGAGCTCCTTCTAATTCTATTATATTTCTGGCAAATTCAATGACAGCACATTGCATTCCCAAACAAATTCCTAAAAAAGGTACTTTGTTTTCTCGTGCAAATTTTACTGCATTGATCTTACCTTGAATTCCTCTTTCGCCAAATCCTGGTGCTACCAAAATACCATCCAGTCCTGCTAAGGTGTCTTCTACTGAATCTTCATCCATTGTTTCCGATGAAATCCATTTTACATTTACCTTGATTTCATTAGATACTCCCGCATGTATGAATGATTCTGCAATCGATTTATAGGAATCCTTTAATTCTACGTATTTGCCTATTAGGCCAATGGTTATTTCAAATTTTGGAGACTTTAATTTTTCTAAAAACTTTTTCCATTGGGCCAAATTTGAATCTCGGTCATTGTAAATATCTAATTTATATAACACCCGACTATCCAACCTTTGCTCTTGCATAAGTATGGGCACATCGTAAATGGTTTCAGCATCTCTAGCTTCGATTACATCTTGCTCGGTGACATTGCAAAAAAGTCCGATCTTCCTTTTCATTTCTTGTGGAAGGGGATGCTCCGTGCGGCAAACTAAAATATCTGGCTGAATTCCCGATTCTGATAATGTTTTTACAGAATGTTGTGTTGGCTTAGTCTTTAATTCACCTGCAGATGCTAAATAGGGTACTAAAGTTAGGTGAATGAATAAGGTGTTTTTTTCGCCTAAATCCCATTTTAATTGCCTTGCTGCTTCAATAAATGGCAGTGATTCTATGTCTCCGACACATCCGCCTATCTCCGTGATGATTATATCAAATTTTCCGGTCTCACCTAAAATTAGAAAATTTCGTTTAATCTCATCGGTAATGTGTGGGACAACCTGAACGGTCTTGCCTAAATAATCACCTCTGCGTTCTTTGGTGATGACATTATGATAAATTCTTCCTGTAGTAATGTTGTTTGCTTGACTCGTAGCAGTATTTAAAAAACGCTCGTAATGACCTAAGTCCAAATCAGTTTCCGCTCCATCATTAGTCACATAGCATTCACCATGTTCATATGGATTTAAAGTCCCAGGATCAATATTGATATAAGGGTCAAATTTTTGAATGGTACAAGTCAGCCCTCTCGCCTGTAAAAGCTTTGCTAGGGAAGATGCTATGATGCCTTTTCCAAGTGAACTTGTTACGCCACCCGTAACAAAAATGTACTTCGATTTTTTGGGATTCCCCTTGCCAGACATTAGGATTTTCTTTATTTGGTTACGGGAAACAAAGATAGCGAATAAAACCCACACAGAATTAATCCTATTTTTATTTTATCTTGCATAAACAATTTATTTTTTGAAATTTATATGAGTATTCGATTGTATTCTGCTTCTGCTGGTTCTGGTAAAACGTATACTTTGACCATAGAGTATATTAAATTAGCCCTACAAGAAGAAGAAAAAAGGGGTTACTTTCGGAGAATATTGGCTGTCACTTTTACGATAAAAGCGGCGGAAGAGATGCGCTCTCGCATTATTGAATATTTAACAGGCATATCTCAATATCCATTATTTCAGAATTTTTCTACCGACCAAGTAAGTCAGTTTTCTACGATTATAAATACCATTCATGATGATTTTGTAACTCATGGAGAATCGATCAGCAAAGAAGAAATTTCAAGACGTGCACAAGTAACGTTGCAACAAATTCTTCAAGATTATGGTCTTTTTTCAGTTATGACCATTGATAGTTTTGTTCAAAGGTTGAGTGCTTCTTTTGTCGAGGAGCTAAATCTTCCCAGCCAATTTGAAGTTATTTTAGATTCCAATCAACTTATAAAAGACCTGATAGACCAATTAATGGAGAAAGTGAATCTTCATGGGGATCCACATTTAACAGCTCTTATTTTGGATTATGCGCGCAATGAAGTAAATGAAGACAGAAATTGGAATTTAATTCGAAGTGGCTTTCATCAGTATTTGAAAATTTGTCTCCAAGAAGATTTTTTGAAGGTACAAGATCATATTCGATCTTTTTCAATTACTGAATTTATGACAATCGAAAATCAGATTTCGCATTTTGTATCATCTATTCAAAATGAATTAAAAGAAATAGCTGGGGAAATGATATTATTAGTGGAATCCATTCATGTCGTTGATTCTGAATTCGTTCGAGGTGCTAAGGGACCTATTTATTATTTCAGGAAATTTAGTTTAAATCCAGAGCTTGAGACTAATAAATTCACCTATCTTAAAGAGGCAATTTCCTCAGGTAAATGGTATTCAACTAATTCCTCACCACTATCTAAGGTTCAGATTGATGGTATTGCAGACCAACTCTCCATCTTAGGTCAATCTTTTGTTGAGATACATGAAGAGGTAATCAATAAATATCTATTGTTACTCTTAATTAAAAAAGACATTAAGAAAATAGCTCTATTAAGTACTGTGGTTGAGGAGTTAAGTATTTATCAAGCTGAAAATAATGCGGTTTCCATTTCAGAGTTTTCAAAAAAGATTTATGAAGTCATTTCTCAAGATCCCGTCCCATTTATATATGAAAAATTGGGTGATCGGTATTTTCATATTTTGATTGACGAATTTCAAGATACTTCCATTCTTCAATGGCAGAATTTTATGCCCTTAATTGAAAATTCTGTCAGTATAGACAAACGAAATTTGCTCGTCGGCGATCCCAAACAATCCATTTACAAATTTCGAGGTGGCGAGGTCGGTTTAATTGCTTCTATGACAAATCAGAATTCAGATTTAGTCGGAAATAAATTTGAATCAAACGAACTGGATCAAATTAGGTATGATTATTTATTAGGTAATACGACCAACATTAATCTACCAAACAATTTTAGAAGCGCTAAAGAAATTGTCGAGTTCAATAATAAGTTTTTTGATTTCATCGCAAAAAATGAAGCTTATCAAGCTTATTCAAGCTTATTAATTCCTATTTATGGGGTTAATATGAAGCAAGATCCCCGCTTAGACGTAAGTAAGGGAAAAGGATTTGTGGATATTGTCATTTTAAATTCTACTTCAAACAACTCGCCTTCCAAAGTTTCTGACTCAATAATGATGCTCGATGTTTGCATTCATCAAATAAAACAAAGCATTTCTAAAGGATTTTGCTACAAGGATATAGCGATTTTAACGCGAAAAAATAAAGATTCTAAATTCATAGCTATTCAGCTAAAGGAATTAGGTTATCCAGTCATCTCTTCTGATTCGCTTTTGGTTCATTATTCCTCTATTGTTGGTTTTATCCATACGTTCATGAAATTGGCCAACAATCCAGATCAATTTACGCTTCATGAACTACTGTTTCAATACAATCAGCTTGTTGGCCATTCCGAAATTTTAAGTGAAAACATTTCAAAAGTACAAGGCGATTACATGCGTCATTGCATCGAATTTTTCAATGCTCACTCAATTAATTTGGCCCCAACAAAACTAAAAGATTCTTTAATAGTCCATTTTGTCTATTATTTAATAGATAAGTTTGATTTATTCAATCATAAGGAAGGAACGGAATACCTATTTAAATACTTAGATATTTTAAACGAATTTTCTTTAGTCCAATCGAATTCAATAGCCGAGTTTTTAGAATATTACGATGATAATAAATCAAGTTTCTGTATTGCCTCACCGGATCATTTAAATGCGATCACCATTTCTAGTATTCATAAATCTAAGGGTTTGGAATATCCTATTGTCATCATTCCTTTTGCTTCTTGGTCTCATCAAGTAGGTTCAGAAAGAATATGGTATGATTTGAAAAATATAGAATATGATGAATTAACATTATCTGAAAATAAAAATTTAGGACATTTTTATAGTAAGGTGAATACAAAAAATTTGATAGGTTTTGATGATTTAAATGAACAAAGTCGACAAGAGAAAGAAGCGGTATTTTTAGATGCACTTAATATGTTGTATGTAGGGGCGACTCGAGCTAGATTGCACCTGCACCTTATTTTGGCTAAGCCATCAGATGAAGCTCATGCTACCACTAAAGCAATATTTAATGTATCCGTAGGAGATATTTTATGCAAGATGGCAGAAAATGAAGGCCGATTATTACTGACTGAATCTTATTTGCTTTCAAGTTCATATGTGGAGTTTATTTCTCATTTTGTTTTTAGTGAAAATCAAATTCCTGAATGCCTTACTAAATCCGAGGGGTTTGAATATGCTCAAAAAATGGTTGACATTAAGTGTTCCTTATTCGAAATACCTAAAATTCGAGTAGATTCTTCAAAATCAGACATGTTTACGTTAGCGGATAAAAAAAGGGAAAAAGGGAATATAATACATGATTTTTTAGCCAAATTAAAGGGGGTTGATGATTGGAGGTTGCATTATGCTAACTCAATTTCCATTCATTCTTTCGAATTCCTCGATGATATCAATGAGATATTAGAAGATCCAATAATACGTGAGTTTTTTATTGACGAAGAATTATTGTTTGTCGAAAATGATATATTATGCCCTGATGGGTCTGTATTTAGGCCTGACCGAGTAATTAATAAAGATGGGCATGTTTATATTATTGATTTTAAATCGGGAAAAAGAGATGATAAACATAAAATACAATTGGGTAATTATTGTCAGATTCTTCATAAAATGGGTTTCAATAGTCCCAAAGGGGTTTTGATATATTTGAGTGAAAAAGATGTGGTCTATGTGTAAGAAATTTTTCATACTTCTTTTGATTTTGTTTTTTTGCCAAGGATGCAAACTTTTTCATGGTTCCATGCATATATTCCACAAAAGGAATACATTAACTACTTTTAATCAGGACGATTTAGATCAATTGTTTAAAATGGGATTCTCTTATTTAGGAGTTCCATACCGAGTAGGCGGAACGGATAAGAGTGGATTAGATTGTTCTGGTTTGTTATTTATAATGTACCAAAACTCTTTTTTTCAAATACCTAGAACGACCTCACAGCAATTAGAATTTGGCTTACCGGTTTCTATCAATCAAATTCAAAGGGGTGATTGGGTGTTTTTTTCGAATTCATCTGGAATGATTAATCATGTAGGAATTGTTTCAAATATTAAAAAGGATTCTATTTTGTTTTTACATGCAAGTACTAGTAAGGGTGTTCGAGAAGATGAGTTATTGAAAGGATATTGGCATAACTCATTTGCTAAAGCGATAAGGCCCTTTAAGCAGATTAAATTTTAACATCCGATATGGATTATAAATTGCAATATGTATTTTTGCATTCTTTTTTAAATTAACATGGGAAAAAAAGTAGTTATAATTGGCGCTGGTGGTGTGGGCAATGTAGTAGCAAAAAAATGCGCGATGAATCCGGTCTATTTTTCGGAAGTGATTTTAGCTTCCAGGACTTTAAGAAAATGTAATGCCATTGCCGAAGAGTGTAAAAAAATTGGATTGCCTATTTCTGTACAAACGAGGCAAGTGGATGCAGATGATGTGCCGGCCTTAGTCCAATTATTTAATCAAGAAAAGCCATTTTTAGTCATTAACGTAGCTCTCCCATATCAGGATTTAACCATTATGGATGCTTGTTTAGCTACAGGAGTTCATTATTTAGATACGGCTAATTATGAGCCTAAGGATGTGGCTAAGTTTGAATATTCGTGGCAGTGGGCTTATCAAGAGCGCTTTAAACAAGCTGGCTTGATGGCTTTATTAGGATGTGGATTTGATCCTGGAGTCACTGGAGTTTATACCGCCTACGCAAATAAGCATTACTTTGATGAAATGCACTACCTAGACATTATAGATTGTAATGCGGGGGATCATGGAAAAGCTTTTGCCACTAATTTTAATCCAGAAATTAATATTAGAGAAATAACTCAAAAAGGTAAGTATTGGGAAAATGGAGAATGGGTAGAAATTGAGGCAATGTCTAT
Source organism: Spirosoma fluviale (assembly GCA_945906795.1). GTDB lineage: Bacteria > Bacteroidota > Bacteroidia > Cytophagales > Spirosomataceae > Aquirufa > Aquirufa fluvialis_F. The sequence continues at coordinate 7,283 of CAMDRO010000053.1, read as the reverse complement.
TCACAAACCTATTAGTTATCCCCATATTGGTCCTAAAGAATCTTATTTACTCTATCATGAGGAATTAGAATCTTTAACGAAGAATTTTCCGACCTTAAAAAGAGCTCGGTTTTGGATGACCTTTGGTCAAGCCTATTTAACTCATTTAGAGGTTTTGCAAAATGTCGGAATGACTTCCATTCATCCTATTAAGTTTAATGGAATGGATATCGTTCCATTAGAATTTTTAAAAGCTGTTTTACCTGAACCGGGTACATTAGGGGAGAATTATTCTGGCCAAACTTCCATTGGATGCCAAATTAAAGGCATTAAAAATAAGGTAGATGTCAACTATTATGTGTACAATAACTGCCACCATGCGGATTGTTATCAGGAAGTTCAGGCTCAAGGGGTTTCCTATACCACCGGAGTTCCTGCTATGATAGGTGCTTCATTAATGTGTGAAGGAATATGGTTTAAACCAGGTGTTTATAATGTAGAGGAATTTAACCCTGATCCATTTATGGAATTATTAACTATACATGGGCTTCCTTGGCATGAGGAAGTAAATGGCGAACTACCACATACCTATTAATATGCGTATTCAATATCCAAAAATTGCTTCACCGGCATATGTTTTAGAAGAAAAATTATTGCTTAATAATTTAAGGTTACTGGAAAAGGTTCAAAACGAAGCGGGAGTGAAAATTATATGTGCGCTGAAAGGTTTTTCTTTTTATCATGTTTTTGGAACCATCAAAAAATATTTATCAGGTGCAACGGCTAGTTCATTAAATGAAGCAAGATTAGCCTATGAAGAGATGGGGATCAAATGTCATGCATATACTCCGGCATACCTTGCCTCAGAATTTAATGAGTTTATGAATTATGCGAGTCACATGACCTTTAATTCGTTGAACCAAGTAAATCAATATGTAGATCAGGCTGTAAAGAATGGGATTTCTTGTGGAATTCGAATTAATCCAGAATATGCCGAAGTGGAAACAGATATGTATAATCCTTGTATTGCTGGATCCAGATTAGGTATCAGAAGATCTGATCTAGGAATTACATTGCCCTTGGGCATTGAAGGTTTACATTCTCATACACTTTGTGAAAATGATTCATTCGTATTAGAAAGGACATTGAAGGTAATTGAAGAAAAATTTGGTGATTTACTGCCGCAAATTAAGTGGTTAAATTTAGGAGGCGGCCATTTAATTACCAAAGTGGGTTATGACGTGGATCATTTGATTAATTTGTTACAGTCATTTAAATCCAGGCACCCACATCTAACGATTATTTTAGAGCCTGGTTCTGCAGTGGGTTGGCAAACAGGTTTTTTAAAGTCTACCGTAATGGATATCGTTCATTCCGCTGGTATAGATGTAGCTATTTTAGATGTTTCATTTGCGGCACACATGCCTGATACGCTCGAGATGCCCTATAAGCCTCGAGTTAGAAATTCCTATATGGAACCTATGCTTGGGAAACCTACTTACAGGTTTGGAGGAATGACCTGTTTGGCAGGGGATTTTTATGGTGACTATTCATTTGATGCGCCGCTTCAAATGGGAGATGAAATTATATTTGAAGATATGATTCATTACACGATGGTAAAAACAACCACATTTAATGGAGTTAATCTTCCGGACATCGGTATGATTGACGTAAATGAACAATATAAACAATTGAGACATTTTGGTTTTGAATCGTTTAAAAATCGATTATAAAAAAAGGACTCAATAAATGAGTCCTTTTTTGTGGAGAAGATCGGGCTCGAACCGACGACCTCTTGCATGCCATGCAAGCGCTCTAGCCAACTGAGCTACATCCCCATGCTGTAAAATTGCCACTTATCTTTTTGATATACAACATTCATTAGAAATTTACTCGAACCCCGATGCCCCCTTGCAAATGCCAGAAGAATGGATTGGGTAATAGTTCATTATAAAACCCAATTTCACCAAAAAAGGATAGGCTAGGGGCATCGATCGGAAAATACTCCAAGCCACCGATGGCTGCAGCACCCATTCCTTGATTTCGAGTCGATTTAGTTGAATTCTTCTCGTATAAATCTCTTGAATTTATTTGTGGCCCAAAACCATAATAAGTATGTAAATCCGCATTAACTAGTGTTGGGTAATGCCATAAATAGAGCATATTAATTGAATATCCTATGTTGCGAAATTCTCCTTCTTTGTAATTTCGATCTGTACCCCAAAGGCCACCATAGGTCCCAATATTCACTTCTATTGCATTTATTCCATTTTCCGAGTATTTTCTTGCCATAAATCCGCCAGGTTCCCCTACCCTAAAACCCGCGGCCCAATCCTGCAATTGTCCATAATTTTCATGGCTCACAATCAGTAAAAAAAGAAATAACAATACTTTTTTACACATCGTTTTTAGTATAAAAAATCTTTATTTTGTGGATTAATTCTTTGTTTTCACTTTCTAATCCAATGGTAATCCTTATCGAATCATTACATAGCGCTAAATTGGATCTATTTCTGGCAATTATTTTATGTAAAATCAAATAATCAAATAGCTCTTGAGCACGAATAAATTTAACTAAAATAAAATTAGCATCAGAATGAAATATAGTTAAAACACCATCAATATGTTTTAAATCAGCTATTAATTGGCTCTTGTTGATTTTTATATATTGAATCGACTCTGTGACAAAATGGCTATTTTCTAATGCTTTTTGTACCAACTGCTGTGTGGCACCACCAATATTGTATGGTGGCTTTATTTTGTTAAAAAGCTTAATAATGGTAGGGTTAGCAAATGCCATTCCTAATCGCAATGAAGCTAATCCATAAGCTTTGGACAAGGTTTGCATGACGATTAGTTGGGGAAATTCACCTAACTCTTGTATGAAACTAGGCTCATCAGAAAAATCAATATAGGCTTCATCTATTACAATAAAACCAGTTTTAAATGAATTAAGAATGGTATAAATGTCTTCTCGATTCATTAAATTCCCTGTTGGGTTATTTGGAGAGCATATAAAGATTAAACGAGTAGTAGAATCAATTGCTTTTATTATCAAATCCGTATTTAATTGGTATTCAGCAGTTAAATTAATCGTAGTTACAGGTACATTATTAAGAGCCGCGCTTACTTCATACATTCCATAGGTGGGAGGGCAAACGATAATGGAACTTGACTCAGATGTGCAAGTCATTCTAATCAATAAATCGATGGCTTCATCAGATCCATTTCCTAAAAATATTTTATCCGCTGAACATTTTTTGACCTGAGCTATTTGATCCTTTATGTGAACTTGAAGAGGATCAGGATACCGATTGTAGTTTTCTGCTAAACCTGATCCAATGGGGTTTTCATTCGCGTCTAAAAATATCCCATCACTTCCTTTAAAATCATCCCTTGCCGAAGAATAGGGTTTTAAATCCCAAATATGTGGCAATATGTATTTTTTATAATCCATTTTCTAACCGGACTTTTACTGCATTAGCATGTGCTTGCAATGATTCTGCTTCGGCCATAGGGATGATACTATGGCTCAAAATTTCCAATCCACTTTTACTAATCGACTGTAATGTAATTTTTTTACAAAAGCTATCCAAATTTACTCCAGAATATGCCCTTGCATGTCCATTGGTCGGTAATGTGTGGTTAGTTCCGGATGCATAATCACCCGCTGACTCTGGTGTGAAGTGCCCTAAAAATATGGACCCTGCATTGATCATTTTATCGGCTATTTTTTCTGGTTCATCGCAGGCTAAAATTAAGTGTTCAGCCGCATATTCATTGAGTAAGTCAATCGCATCCTCTGAATTTTTCACTAAAATAAATTTTGAATTCAAAATCGCTTTTTTAGCTAGTTCTTTTCTAGGTAAATTGATTAGCTGGTTTTCTAATTCATGAATGGTTTCATTGATCAAAAACTCTGAAGTGGACACAAGAAAAACTTGGGAGTCGATTCCATGTTCTGCTTGGGATAGTAAATCAGAGGCAACAAAACGAGGATTGGAAGTTTCATCTGCATAAATGGCTACTTCTGAAGGTCCAGCTGGCATGTCAATGGCCACGCCCAATGAATTTGCATACATTTTAGCCGCGGTAACATATTGGTTACCTGGACCAAATATTTTATACACTTTAGGAATTGTGAGTGTGCCTAAAGCTAAAGCAGCAATGGCTTGTGCTCCGCCTATTTTACACATCTTCGTTATGCCACATAATTTTGCAGTATAAAATATAGCTGGGTGAGTTCCCGGTGTACATAAAACGATTTCCGTGCAACCTGCTATTTTTGCCGGTATGGCCAGCATTAAAATGGTCGAAAATAAGGGCGCTGTTCCTCCTGGGATGTATATGCCAACTTTCTCTATAGGACTTGATTTTTGCCAACAAACTACCCCCGGACTTGTTTCTATTCTTTTTTCAACTAATATTTGCGCCTCGTGAAATTTGTAGATATTATCATATGCAATTTGAATGGCCTTTTTTAAATTTTCATCTGTTGCTTCCGAATAGGCATTTATTTCCTTTTCGGTATAAAGTATGGCATCTATTTTTCTTTTTTCAAATTCATACGTTAGGCTAAAAAGAGCTTCATCTTTTTCAGTCTTAACCTTTTCAAATATCCTTTCTACTAAATTCCCTATCAAGGACGATTCTATTTGAGGTCTTTCACATAATCCTGAATAATCTAACCGAGATGGAAACTTAATTAATGGAATCATTATAAAATCATTTTTTCAATAGGTAAAACCAAAATTCCTTCCGCACCTGCTGACCTAAGCGACTCAATTATTTCCCAAAAATCATTTTCTGAAATCACTGAATGGAGTGAGAACCATCCCTTTTCCGCTAATGGAACAACCGACGGAGACCGCATTCCAGGCAATAAAGCAATTATTTCAGCTATATTTTCTTCTCTGGCGTTTAATACGACATATTTGGCATTTTGTCCTTTTTGAACCGCGTCGATTCGGAATGTTATTTTATCTAATAATTCTTTTTTTGTTTTATTTAAATGCTTGTTAGCTATTAAAACTGCCTGACTTTGAAATACTTCGGCCACTTCTTTTAGGCCATTACTTAGCAAAGTTCCCCCAGTGGAAACGATATCACAGATACCTTCAGCCAAACCAATACTAGGAGCAATCTCCACGGAACCAGAAATCTCATGAGTTTCCGCTTTTACCCCATTCGCTTTTAAAAAAGTATCTGTTAGGTTAGGGTAGGAGGTGGCTATGCTTTTTCCATTGAAATATGATAAATCGGTATAAACCTCATTTCTTGGTATGGCTAATGATAAACGACACTTTGAAAAGCCTAATTCTTTAACAATGTCAACCTTTCTTTTTTGCTCCATGAGCACATTTAAGCCGATAACCCCCAAATCTGCAACGCCATCTTCTACATACCCAGGAATATCATCGTCTCTAAGAAATAAAAATTCAATGGGAAAATTACTTGATACAGATCTTAATTTAGACCCATTGGATTCAAATTTAATTCCACATTCTTTAAATAACTTTAAGGAGTCTTCGCTTAGTCGACCTGATTTTTGAATAGCTATTCTTATATTTTCTGTGCTCATAATCATGCTTATTTTAAATAGTCAAGCCCCGATTTTTCGAGGCTTGCCAATTAATCAGGTGTTATAAAAACAATTTTATTGGATCCTCTAGATATTGTTTCAGGGTTTGCAGAAAAGCGGCTCCTGTAGCTCCATCAACTACTCGATGGTCACATGTTAAGGTTAATTTCATGATATTTGTCGCATAAAATTGACCGTTTTTCACACCTACTGTTTCTTTAATTCCTCCTACGGCCAAGATACACGATTCAGGTGAATTTATGATGGACGTAAATTGATCTATACCAAACATACCCAAATTACTTACCGTAAATGTATTTCCTTCCCAATCTTTTGGTTGCAGTTGTTTAGATTTGGCTTTTCCACCTAAATCTTTCGCCTCAGCTGATATTTCATCAATAGATTTTTCATTAGCAAATCGAATGACAGGTACTAATAAGCCATCTTCCACCGCTACAGCCATACCGATATGTACGTGTTTGTTGACCCTTATTCTATCTTCCATCCAAAATGAATTTACTTTTGGATGTTTGACTAACGAAAGTGAAGCTGCTTTAATAACTAAATCATTAAATGAAATTTTAACTGGAAAAACTTCATTCATGCTAACTCTTGCTTCAATAGCCTTATCCATGTTGATTTCCATGGTTAAGTAGAATTCAGGGGCGCTGAATTTTGATTCTGAAAGTCTTCTTGCAATGGTCTTTCGCATTTGACTATTTGGAATGTCTTCAAAACTTTCAGTTCCACCTGTAAAGTGAGTTGTTTTTGATCCGCCTTGATTAGGATTGTAATTCTCTACATCAAACTTTATAATCCTTCCGCCTTCTCCTGTTCCTTGAATCCAAGATAAATTATAGCCTTTTTCTTTAGCTAATGTACGAGCTAATGGAGATGATTTAATCGAGATTATAGATGCGGCTTGTTGGTTTGACGAATTATTTTCCACAGTTTTCACTTCGACAGCCAATTTGGCAGGAGCCGGACTACTATCTTGTACTACTATCGGTGATTCAATTTTTGGAGTATTTTCTGCCTCTAATATTTTTTTGAAGTCAGCTCCTGTTTCACCTACAATGGCAATTATCCCATCGACTATGATGCCTTTTCCTTCTTGCGCGCCAATATATAATATGGTTCCATCCTCATAATTTTCTAATTCCATGGTGGCTTTATCCGTTTCCACTTCGGCAATGATGTCCCCACTTTTTACTTGATCCCCTTCTTTTTTCAACCATTTTGCGATGACACCTTCTAACATCGTGTCACTCATCTTGGGCATTCTGACGGCCTTAGCTTTGATACCACTTAAATCGATTGCTGATGGACTAGTGGTAACCTCAATTATTTTTTCAACAACTTCGTTTGTTACAACGGCTTGTTGTTCGGTTAATAGACTTGCAAAATCTTCACCTTTTGTTCCCACAATAGCTATAATTCCATCTACTGGAGTGGCTTCACCTTCTTTTATACCAATATAAAGTAAGGTGCCATCCTCATAATTTTCAAGTTCCATCGTTGCTTTATCTGTTTCAACTTCAGCTATGATGTCACCAGACTTAATTATATCCCCTTCTTTTTTCAACCATTTAGCAATGACACCCTCTAACATCGTGTCACTCATCTTGGGCATTCTTATAACTTGAGCCATCTTATTTATTTTGAATCTTAAAATTACGCTTTAAACGCTTCTTTTAAAATTATTTATAAAAAAATTATTTGT
>CAMDRO010000052.1 GCA_945906795.1 Spirosoma fluviale | reverse complement strand
CAAGGGTTCGGCTGTTCGCCGATTAAAGTGGCACGCGAGCTGGGTTCAGAACGTCGTGAGACAGTTCGGTCCCTATCTGTTGTGGGCGTAGGAATATTGACAGGTTCTGACTTTAGTACGAGAGGACCGAGTTGGACTGACCGCTGGTAAATCAGTTGTTCTGCCAAGGGCATAGCTGAGTAGCCACGTCGGGACCAGATAAGCGCTGAAAGCATCTAAGTGCGAAACTGACCTGAAGATGAGTATTCCATGAAGGGTCCGTGTAGACGACACGGTTGATAGGCTACAGATGTAAAGGCAGTAATGTCAAAGTCGAGTAGTACTAATTACCCGAAAGCTTACCATTTTTTAAACTTTTACTTTTTAATTTATCTCACAATATGGAAAAAGGCTGATTCATCAGGCAAAATCATTCCACATAGGTAACTATGTGCATGATAGACAAGCCAGCAAAATGAAACAGCAACCTTGATAAGAATATGGAGCCGATAGGACGGGTGTTCACCTCTTCCCATCTCGAACAGAGAAGTTAAGCCCCGCACCGCTGATGATACTGGGATCAAACCCGGGAAAGTAAGTAAGCTCCAAGTTATTAAAAGACCGCATCGGAAGATTGCGGTTTTTTTTTGCCCTATTAATACCTATTACCTGATAATTTTTACCTAATAACTAATACTTTTTACCTATTACCTATTACTTTTTACCTAATAACTAATACTTTTTACCTATTACCTGAATTTTCATATCTTTGCTACATGACCATTCTCTACATTTTCATCGCCTTTCTCGTAAGCTCTGCCTTAACCTATCTCCTACTAAATGGTAAAATAACCTTGTTGAACAGCCAATTGGCTCAAGCAGACGCAAACCAAAATAAAATCACCCAATTAGAAGTCGATAATAAAGCGATGTTTGGGAAATTATCCCAACTAGAAGGTCAAAATGAAACGCTAAAACAAACGGTAGATAGCCAAAAAGCAGATGAAGAAAAGTTAAGAAAAATATTAGTGGATGTGAGTAACGACTCCGTTCTAAGGCAAGGGAAAATGTTGAGCGACCAACAACAAGTTAAATTGAACGATGTATTAAATCCGTTAAAAGAAAAGCTAAAAGAATTTGAGGAAAAAGTAAACTTAGGCCAAAAAAATAGCTTAGAACAAAGCACCATTTTAATGGAGCAAATCAAAAACCTAACGAGCCTAAATCAAACGGTGACCCAAAAAACAGAAGACCTAACCAATGCACTCAAAGGCTCAAACAAGTCACAAGGAAACTGGGGTGAAATGATCCTAGAGCGTGTTTTAGAAAGCTCAGGCCTTAAAAAAGGCATGGAATATGAAACACAATTTGTGACCAAAAATCAAATACAAGAGACCATAAAACCAGATGCAGTCATTTTTCTACCTGACAATAAAAACATCATCATTGACTCAAAAGTATCTCTAACAGCCTATGAAAGATATACAAGTGCGGATGATGGAACCATTGAAAAAGAACAAGCACTTAAAGACCATATCGAATCACTGAAATCACACATTAAACTACTTTCTGCCAAAGACTATCACACAAGTCTTGACCTGAATAGCCCAGATTTTACCTTACTGTTTATACCCATTGAGTCCGGTTTTGTAGCAACCATCAGTCAAGATTACAGCCTTTTCAACTACGCATGGGAAAGAAAAATAGTTTTAGTCTCCCCTTCTACCCTATTGGCAACCTTAAGGACTATCGCTTCCGTCTGGAAAACAGAATACCAAACCCGAAATGCAATCGAAATAGCCCGACAAGCCGGAGATTTATACGATAAGTTTGTTGGCTTTACCCAAGACATGGAAGATGTAGGCAAACACATTAAAAAGGCAGAAGATTCCCATCAAAATGCCCTTAATAAACTGAGTACAGGAAAAGGAAACCTTATCACCCGAGCTCAAAATTTGCATAAACTAGGAGTCAAATCAAATAAAAAACTTAATTCTGGCCTTATTCAAGAGGAAGAAAAAGATGAGGAGGAAGAGGAATAAATAAGGTAATAGGTATTAGGTAAAATTAAGTAACAGGTATTAGGTAAAAAATGGGTTCGAATTTAAATGAAAATCCGAACCCAATATTTTTAACTTACACACTTAATGGGACAGTGTCAACCCCCAATTTTTTACTTACACTTTAATGGGATAGTGCCACAAATAATTAATAATCAACCCAAAGTCAACCTATTTCAGGACAAGACACAAGACACTAATCCCTATTACCTCTTACCTAATCACTTAACCGAATCTCCTTCTTTTAGAATTGCCCCATTACTATCGCGAACGATTAACTCATCTTCTTCACTCATTTCTTCTAATTTAACATTGACGCAGCTATAATAAATTACTATTATTTCTTATCCCAACTATTTTTACTGTTTCTAAATCCTAGTAATCTTTGAGCTAAATCAGGACGCTTCAAAAAAGTTAATCGATTACGGATCCAATCTTTGTATTCAGGCTTGTACCAGAAAAAATATTTATTTTGATTCTGCTTTTCTTCTTTGGTCTTAGCCGTTTTAATCGGTTGTAAAGTGTAGGGATGCACTCCCGAATAATAAATCACTTCTGCCACCGTCATGGGTGTTGGCGTAAAATCTTGCACCTGCTCTAAATGAAAACCTAAGTCCTTGGTCTCAGCAGCTAAATTAGCCATATCCTCTTCCTCACAACCCGGGTGAGAAGAAATGAAGTAAGGTATCAAAGGTTGTTTCAAACCAAATTTGGCAGATATTTCATCATACTTCTTTTTAAAAGCATGGAAATACTTAAACGAAGGTTTGCGCATCACTCGTAAAGTTGCATCTGATGTATGCTCTGGGGCAACTTTTAGTCGGCCTGATACATGCCGAGTAATCAGTTGCTCCATGTATTCATCATGGTTGCCATCTTGATTATTTTTATTGAAATCATCCACCAATAAATCATAACGAACACCAGAACCAACAAATGCCTTCTTGATTCCTGGATGTGCATCTACTTTCCGATAAATATCAGTTAAAGGCTTGTGCGAAGTATCCAAATTATTACAAATTACAGGATGAATACAAGATGGACTGACACAACGTGCACATATCGCCTCATCTTTCCCCTTCATTTTATACATATTGGCCGAGGGACCACCCAAATCAGAAATATAGCCTTTGAAATCAGGCGCCTTAGTAATCTGTTCCACTTCCCTCATAATGGAAGCTTCACTCCTCGATGCAATAAATTTTCCCTGATGAGCCGAAATGGTGCAAAAACTACACCCTCCAAAACATCCACGGTGCATATTCACAGAAAACTTAATCATCTCAAAAGCAGGAATCGGTCCACGCTTACGATATTTCGGATGAGGTAAGCGAGTATAAGGTAAATCAAAGGATTTGTCCATCTCAACTTCCTCCATGGTCTTATAAGGAGGATTTATAACTAATATTTCATCACCTATGCTTTGTGTAATTCTATTTGCTTGCCATTTGTTGGACTCCACCTCCACAATCTTAAAATTGGAAGCATACTTGATCTTGTCTTCTAAACAAACCTCATGGCTAGCTAATTCCACTGTCGCCCATTCAGTTTCAGGCAATTTCGAGGATGCATGCTGCAAAAAAGCGACTTGATTAATATGCGTCAAATCGCGCAAGTTTTTTCCATCTTTTACCCCTCGCATGATTTCGCGTAGGGGCTGCTCTCCCATCCCATAAACCAACATATCCGCTCCGGAATCCACTAAAATAGAAGGGAATAATGTATCAGCCCAGTAATCATAATGAGTTACTCGACGTAATGAAGCCTCAATACCTCCGATTAAAACTGGCACATCGGGATAAATCTCTTTTAATATTTTGGAATATACCGTAGTCGCATAATCAGGCCGAAAACCAGCCTCACCCCCTGGTGTATAGGAATCATTCGAACGCAATCGTTTATTTGCCGTATAATGATTCACCATCGAATCCATACAACCAGCCGTTACTCCAAAAAAGTACTTGGGTTTTCCTAATTTTTTGAAATCGCGTAAGTCATCTTGCCAGTTGGGCTGCGCGACAATCCCCACCTTCAACCCCTCACTCTCCATAATTCGCCCAATCACCGCGGTACCAAAAGCAGGGTGATCCACATAAGCATCCCCAGAAATCAAAATGACATCGAGTTCTTCCCAGCCTCTTTTCTCCACTTCCTTTTTTGTCAAAGGCAACCAGTCAGTAATCGGTCTTTCTTCCATTTGACAAAATTAATTCAAAAACAGTGTTTTACCTATTTCAAAAGCTTTGCTTTTAAATAATTTGCCGTGGCATTAAAAACTTTTAAGGTATTTGAAAATCTAAACCAATGATGCGTGTCATCAACAATGACCATCGTCTCCACAGCTACTTTTCGTTTCATTAATCGGTTCACCAGGTCAACACTCTGATTAAATGCAACGTTGCGATCATCATCCGCATGAATAATGAATACCGGCGAAGTCCAAGTTGCAACAGAAGAAACGGGGGAAGATCTAAATGACAAACTTGCCGCCCATTCAGCATCTGGCGCTTGATGGAATCCATCGACCGAGGAAGCTATTTTTAATTGGTTAGCCCAATCATGCACCCCATGAATATCAACACCGGCAGCAAATAATTTCGAATCCCTGGCTAATCCTAAAGCTGTCAAATAACCTCCATAAGACCCTCCAAAAATGCCTATTTTTTTCGCATCCACATACGATTGAGTGGCTAACCACTCCCCGGCAGCTTTAATATCTAAATATTCAGAGGCCCCTAAATTTCCAGCAGATTTTGGATGTTGGAATTCATATCCATATCCGATGCCCAATCTATAATTCACCGATAAAACCACAAATCCAAGGTTCGCTAAATATTGATTCAATGCATAGGCATTTGCATAATAATCCGAATAATGCCAACCTAAAAGCATTTGCCGAGGAGGGCCACCATGCACAAAAATAATAGCGGGTTTTTTCTGTGTTCCATTCGAATTGTCAAAAATCTGAGCATGTACGGATAAACCATCTAGAGACTTAAATATTACTTGTTTAGGTTCAATCAATAATTTTTCAGGATATTCAGATGGAAATAATGAGGCTGTCAGTGATTTGGGCGATGCCGCTTCAGACTTAAAAATTACTTGAGGTGCCTTTTGTGGCGTAGACCCGATATAAACAATTCCCTGATTGTTTTCCAAGGCTAGCGCCGTCCACTCATTGCCATTTCCCGGTGTTAAAACATTCATATCTACCTTGTCAACAGATACTTGAAGAATGTGTCTCCTGTCTTTATCCAATGCATCAGGACCTGTATTAACATCACACAATAGATTTTTTCCATCCAAACTTAAACTTACATGCTCCACCATGAATTCACCGGGTGTTAATAGCAAAGGCTTACCGTCCGAAGGAGCGATGGAATATAAATGAGGCCAACCATCATGATAGGAAGTAAACGTGATGACATTATCGGTAGCCCAGAATAAATTTGCTCCTCCATGAGTTGTAGGTAAAGATCCTCGATTTGTTTTAGGAGCCTCCCAAACTACTTTAGAGTTCTCTCCAGTGACGGGAGCAGTACGGATGCTCCAAAAAACTTTTTTTCGTTGAGTTAATGAATCCGACTGACCACCCAATGCCAGTGTTCGAATGAATGCAATATTTTTCCCGTCCGGCGACCAACGAGGACTCATGTCACGAGCAAAAGATGGATCAATCCATTGGATTTGATTATTCCCGATGGTCAGCGATCCAATAAATGAATGGTCTCCCCTATTGGCCACAAAAATAACTTTTGATCCATCTGGCGACCATTTTAATTGAGATACAGTACCCCTAGTTTTAAATAATTTCACAGGAGCCTCTAAAAAATCCTCATTTTTATTGGTATCCAATTTACAAATCCAAGGTTGGCCTTCTTTGATATAGGCGACCACATCATTTTTAGGAGAAATGACAGGCTCATCTCCTTCCGATATGACCCGAATAGGGCCACCAGTAAAGGCAATTTGCATGACACGAACCGACTGAGGTTCGAGGTTTCCAAATGGATTAACCGGTTTTAAGTGATCAAAATTAGCTCCATGATCCCGCCACGAACAAATAAAACCCACTTGCCATCATCCGAGATAGATATTGATGTGATTTCTTGCCCATCATCCTCCGTAAATGATGTTAACTTTCTAGCCTCAAAACTGGGACCTTCGGCCACATAAATATTACGAATCCCCTTTTCATCCATGGCCCAAGCAATCCTATTTCCTTTATTGGAACGAATTAATTCGGTTGGAAATGGATGCGATTTAATTGCCTCAAAAGTGAAATTTTGTCCCTGACTGTAACCATTCATGGCAAACAAAGCTATGAATGAAATCGATGAAAGTAAACGGAGCATGAAAATTAATTTAGAAATGAATTCAGAAATTTAATTTAAATTTATACTAATATTATTTAATAACATTGCCTCGATTAAATTTATCTAAATGACGCTTTCCATTGTACTTGTTAACTACAAAAGTGAATCTCTAATTCTAGATTGCCTACGAAGCATTTCCACGCATACCATAGATATTTCTTATGAAGTTATCGTGATAGATAATTCCTTTGAAGAAGGGAAAAATACGGATTTACTGAATGAATTTCCGACAACGATATGGAAAGACTTGGGATATAATGCGGGTTTTTCAAAAGCAAACAATGAAGGGATTAATTTAGCTAATGGTGAATTTATTTTGTTTTTAAATGCCGATACACTATTAATGGATGATTCCATTGAAAAAGCAATTAATTATTTAAATTCAAACAGGGAAAATGTAGCTATTAGTGCAATTCAGATTAATGTTGATGGAAATTTACTTCCTTATTTCAGAACACAAAACGAGATAAGAAAACAACTATTTATTCTTCCTAACTCAAAAATCGTCAATCGATTGGTTGATTTTTTTCTGCCAAAAGAATCTTTTGAATCACCCAATGAAACAAACAATTTAGTAGGTGCATTTTTATTGGTTAGCAAAAAAATTGCAGTTCAATCTGGCAAATGGGATGAAGACTTTTTCCTTTATGCAGAAGACGTGGAATTTAGTCAAAGACTTTCTAAAATAGGGAAATTGTTATACTTTGAAGATGTAAAAATCGTTCATTTAATACACGAAAATCCCTACCGAAATAAAAAAAATTCATTTGTGAACCGTTTTAATTTACAAGTCCAATTATCTAATCTATTATGGATAAGAAAAAGTTATGGTATTCTCAGCTATTTAATTATCATGATAAATTATTGGGGACTTATCCCCATTTTTTGGATTTGGAAAATAATTGTTAATATTTTAAAAGGTCAATCACCCATTAGTGACACATTCAATCAGTTAACCTTCACTAAAAAAGTTTATACTTTAACCAAATACCTACCAAAAATTATTTTTTTAATTAAAGGCCCTTTAAAAATTACTAAAGAAGAAAATTTAATCTAATTGCATTTCAAAAATTTAACTTCTCCTGGGCTTTGTGAAAATGATAAAAATCATGATAAACTTACAAGCATAATTTTATAAATTCGCCTTATAGCAACCTTTAAACTTATTTAAATTGATCTACAGTTCAGTCATTCTAGCAGAGATCCTACGATTAGCAAATCCAACAGAAACCGTCTGGATCACATCCAAATCGAAGGGACATGCCAAGGAGCTTGCATTAGCATTTGTTATGACACCTAGATTTGTTTCAAAAACTTCGATAAACAACTCAACAAACGTCATTGATGGTTGGGACTGGCAGGATTATACCCTAGAAAAATTAGTGCGCATTTATTTTATATGCCTAATATCTGAGAAAGATGGTGTAGACCGACTCAATTTATTGTTTGATACCGCTGAAATCAATGAAGCTGTAGCCTTGCATTCCGCGTTACCAGCATTGAAAAACCCGACTCATTTTTTATTAAGAGCTACGGATGCCGTAAGGTCTAACATGGGCTCTGTTTTTGAATCTATTGCCTTCGAAAATCCATATCCAAGCCTGTATTTTTCCGAATTAGCCTGGAATCAAATGGTGTTAAAATGTATATTTAACGACAAAGCCATCCACCGAATTTATGGCTTGGAAGCCAGAGCAAATCAAACACTTGCCAATACATTGTCGGACTTTGCCCATGAAAGATGGGCGGCCGGAAGACGCGTTCCATCTCAAGTGTGGCGATTGGTCCCTATATTTATGAATGAAAATTTACGGGGCGACATTAAAAAATTAGAACAATCAGATAATCCTAGAGATATTCTGGCCGCACAATTGGTCATGCAAGAGATAGACCAACCAAGAAGCACCAAAGAGCAATGGAAAGAATTAGAATTGCCTGAACCTATATATCAAGCTTAAAAATATGTGTCAAAACCCACATCAAAAAGAAATAAATCCTTCACATTTTGAAGGATTAAGTGAAGAAAAAGCGACAGCAAATGTGGTCGACCATGATTTCATGAACTATACACAGGGGATGAAATTTTTTGATCCCCATATGCACATGAGTTCGAGGACAACCGATGACTATCAAGCTTTAGCTGATGCAGGAGTAGTTGCACTGATAGAGCCGGCATTTTGGTTAGGCCAACCGAGAACTGGATTAGCCTCTTTCAAAGACTATTTTTCAAGTCTTGTGGGCTGGGAGCGATTCCGGTCATCTCAATTTGGTATCAAACATTATTGTACGATCGGATTGAATTCTAAAGAGGCTAATAATGAAGCGCTTGCCGAACAAGTTATGGAAATCCTTCCCTTATTTCTTCAAAAAGAAGGAGTGGTCGGTGTGGGTGAAATCGGTTTTGATGATCAAACAGCAGCTGAAGAAAAATATTACCGAGCTCAATTAGAATTAGCAAAGGAAATGAACCTTCCAGTTCAAGTGCATACTCCCCATCGCGATAAGAAAAAAGGGACTGAAAGAAGTATGGCCATAGCGCTAGAACATGGAATTGACCCCAAAATGGTTATTATAGACCATAATAATGAAGAAACCGTAAAGTCGGTTTTGAATCAAGGTTTTTACGCCGCATTTACTATTTATCCTTTTACTAAAATGGGCAATGAACGCATGGTCGAAATTGTTAAAGAATATGGGCCTACACGAATCATGGTGAATTCTGCTGCTGATTGGGGAATTTCGGACCCTTTGGCTATTCCCAAAACAGCTGCATTGATGAAAATTAAAGGCATAGACTTAGAAACCATACGCCAAGTAACCTATCAAAATGCTTTGGACGCTTTTGCACAAAGTGGACAAATTAATGAAAGTGATTTTATACATGGACTCGAAATAGACCAATCACAAAAATTCAATGGCAACACAGTACTCAGAGGAGGTCAAGCGCCAAGAATAAATAAAAACTCCATGATCATTCGTTGATGAAAGCAAAAATCAAAGCATTCATTGAACTTATGCGCCCCGCGAATGTCGTTACGTCTTTAACAGATGTTTTAGCTGGCATGTCGATCGTCGGATTTATATTCAATTTTTTGGAAATAAATTCCATTCTGCTTTTAGGCATATCCACCATGTGTTTATACGCGGGAGGCGTCGTTTTTAATGATGTATTTGACCATGATTTAGATAAAATAGAAAGGCCGGAGCGCGCATTGCCCAGTGGCAGAATATTGAAATCGGAGGCCATTTTGGGTGGAACTTTACTGCTATCCATCGGAATATTTTGTGCATTTTGGCATAGTAGCTTAAGCGGTTTTATTGCCATAATCATCAGCATTTGCGCTCTATTTTACGATTGGAAAGGCAAACACATGTCCATTTTTGGCCCAATCAATATGGGTTTATGTAGAGCATTTAATTTGCTTTTAGGCATGAGTATGTATGAAATAGGTGTTTTCAACTATGGATATTTAATTATAATACCCTTGATTTACATTGCTGCTATTACCTTAGTTTCAAGAGGAGAAGTACATGGAGGCAATCCAAAAACCCTTTTGTTCGCATTGTTTTTATTCTTAACCGTACATATTTGCCAAATTTATTTTGCCTATACTTTCGGGCACCTGCTTCTAGCATTGCCTTTTATTGTGACTCATTTTTACCTAATTTTTAGCAAAATCATAGTAGCCATTAAAAGCCCAATAGGCCAAAACATTGGTAAAACAGTCAAAATTGGAGTTTTGACATTAATTTTAATGAATGCAGCCTGGGTGAGTTTGAGTGGACAATGGGAAATGGCTATATTTGTTGTCCTGCTTTTACCCGTATCCATTCTATTAGGTAAAAAGTTTGCAGTTACGTAAATTTGAGTTCATGCAACCTTTAAAACAAACATTTCAAGTACCCTTTCAATACGAAGTTTTTTTTACAAAGAACTTGTTTGACACTGCAAACACCATATTTGCAGATTTTATAAGCCATTTTGGTAACCCGGAATTCCAAAAACAAATCCTTTTTGTTGTGGACAAAGGTGTGGCAGATGCACATCCCAAATTAACCGATTCCATCATAAAATATTTTGAAAAACATCAGGTAGCTATACTTTCTTCTGAAATTCTAGTCCTACCTGGAGGTGAGTTATGTAAAAACGACCCTAGGTTTTATGAGGAAGTGGTAAGAGCCATCGACGAACATCGGATTGATCGACATTCATTTGTCGCGGCCATAGGTGGAGGTGCATTTCTTGACATGTCGGGATATGCAGCAGCTATTTCTCATCGCGGGGTTAAATTAATTAGAATTCCGACAACCGTTTTGTCTCAAAATGATTCGGGTGTTGGCGTAAAAAACGGCGTTAATTATTTAGGCAAAAAAAACTTTCTAGGGACATTTGCTCCAGCAGTAGCCGTTTTTAATGATGTTCATTTTTTAACCACGCTTATAGACAGAGATTGGCGTTCTGGAATTGCAGAAGCTATAAAAGTATCCTTAATAAAAGATTTATCGTTTTTTACTTGGCTAGAAGATCATGCGGACGACATGAACGCAAGAAATGAATCCGTCATGATGGAGCAAATTTACCGTTGCGCCGATTTACACATGAAACATATATCTTCCGGCGATCCGTTTGAATTAGGTTCCGCTCGGCCATTAGATTTTGGACATTGGGCTGCACATAAATTAGAATATTTGAGTTCATTTAGCATCCGCCATGGAGAATCCGTAGCCATAGGAATTGCACTAGATTGTGTATATTCTCATTTAATAGGCAATATCTCGAAAGAAGATTTAGATCGAATTATTGCTTTGATCCAAAAGCTGGGCTTTAATATTTATCATCCTGCATTAGCTGAAAATGATAAAATAAATCTTTACGAAGGCCTACAAGAATTCCAAGACCACCTGGGTGGTCAGTTAACAATTACCCTTCTTGAAACTTTAGGCAAAGGCATCGAAGTGCATGAAATTAATTTTGAAACTGTCAAAAAATCGGTTGATCACTTAGCTAAACTTGCATAAGAATGGAAACTAAATTTGGACATTTTAGCTACTGCAGTAATATTCATCCAGGGGAAATCTGGCTTGAGCATTTTGCCGAATTACAAAAAAATGTTCCTCTAGTGAAGGCGCAGGTTGCCCCTTATGAAAAAATGGGTTTGGGACTTCGATTTGCCCATCAGGCAAGTATTGATTTGCAAAACTCATCAACGTTTGAGGATCTAAAAAACTGGCTTGAGAAAGAAAACCTTTATGTATTTACTTTAAATGGTTTTCCTTATGGGGGATTTCATCATACTATTGTCAAAGACGATGTGCATACGCCTGATTGGACTACCAAAGACCGATATGATTACACGCTAAGACTGGCATGTTTGTTGGCCAAATTATTGCCCGAAAATCTGAAAGAAGGCGGTATTTCAACCTCCCCTTTATCGTATAAATATTGGTGGAAAAATCCGGAAGAATTATCGAATGCGACCCATAAAGCTACACTTCATTTAATCGACCTAGTCGTTGAATTAGCTAAAATTGAGCAGAAAACAGGCAAATGGATTCATATCGACATCGAACCTGAACCGGACGGAATTCTTGAAAATCACAAGGAATTTGTTGAGTGGTATGAAAACACATTAATTCCCTTAGGCGCTAATTACTTACAAAACAAAGGAGTAAATAATCCTATTAATTTAATAAAAAGGCACATTCAGTTATGCTTTGATATTTGTCATTTTGGGGTGAGTTATGATAGCCCCGCTGCCTGTATTCAGGAATTAAATCAAAAAGGAATTGGCATAGGTAAGATTCAAATTAGTTCCGCTTTACGCGTGGACTTAAGAACGAATCCTCAAGAAAAAATAGATGCGCTTAGAAAATACCATGAGCCTGTTTACTTACACCAAGTCAAAGCTTTGTTGGCAAATGGCGAATACCTTCAATATAAAGATTTGGATGAGGCCATTCAGGATTATTCAGCAGATAAATTTGTCGAATGGAGAATCCACTTTCATGTACCGCTTTTCCTTGCGAATTATGGCTTGTTGGGCTCTACTCAAAAAGAAATTATGGAGACGTTAGCTATTCAAAAATCCATGCCATTTACCCGTCATTTAGAAATAGAAACCTATACATGGGCCGTTTTACCTGCTGAGTTTCAAGCACCTATTCATGAGTCCATCGCTCGAGAAATTGAGTGGGTGAAAGCCATTTTAACTGATTAAAGATGCAGAAAACAGTTGTTATAGATGTCGTTGGACTTTCTGAAAGCCTTATTTGCGAACATACCCCCTATTTAAAATCATATATTGCGAAAAACCACTTAAGTAAAATTAAGCCGGTTTTGCCAGCAGTAACCACCACCTCCCAAAGCTGCTATGTTACAGGAAAATATCCCACTGACCATGGAATTGTGGGCAATGGTTGGTATGATCGCACCGATGCTGAGGTGAAATTTTGGAAACAATCAAACCAGTTAGTTGGCTCACCTAAAATATGGGATGAGGCCAAGAAAAAAGATCCTTCATTCACCTGTGCCAAAATGTTTTGGTGGTATAATATGTATTCAAGTGCCGACTATTCTGTCACACCGCGTCCTCAATACCATGCCGACGGAGTAAAAGCCCCTGATTGCTATTCAAATCCGCCTGAATTAAGAGATGAATTACAAGAAGCCTTAGGCACATTTCCATTGTTTAACTTTTGGGGTCCTAGTGCCAACATAAAATCCACGCAATGGATTGCGGATGCATCTATTTGGGTAGACAAAAAATACAAGCCAACACTCAATTTAATATACCTCCCTCATTTAGATTATTGCCTTCAAAAATTTGGAGTAGATTTTACTAAAATATCGAAGGAATTGGCGGAAATTGATCGGGTAGTCCAACAATTAATCGAATATTTTGAAAGTACAAATGCTCACATCATTTTGTTATCAGAATACGGCATAAACAATGTTTCCGAACCGATACATATTAATCGAATATTGAGAGCGCATGATTGCCTAGCCATACGTGAAGAGCAAGGATTAGAGTTGTTGGATTCGGGTGCAAGTAAAGCCTTCGCCGTCTCAGACCATCAAATTGCGCATATTTATGTAAAAAATAGCGCAGATAAGAAGGAGGTAAAAAAGATATTGGAGGCGATTCCTGGAGTGGCCAAAGTATTAGATTCAAAAGAAATAGAGTCCCATCATTTAAATCATGAAAGAACAGGTGATTTTGTTTTGATTGCAGATACCGATAAATGGTTTACTTATTACTATTGGCTTAATGATGAAAAAGCACCCGACTTTGCTCGGTGTGTAGAGATATTCAAAAAACCGGGTTATGACCCAGTAGAAATGTTTATGGATCCTAAAAATCCATGGATCAAACTGAGAGCTGGATATAAATTGGCCCGAAAACTAACAGGTTTTAGGTATTTAATGGATGTCATTCCTTTAGATGCCACCTTAGTGAAAGGATCCCATGGAAGTCCATTTTGTACTAAGGAATTTTATCCTGTATTTATCTCAAATCAAAAGACAAAATCAGAAATTGAACCCACGGACGTCTACAAATTGATTTTAAATTCTATTTTCTAAATAAATTTTTATAAATTCCAACTTAAACACAAAAACTATGAAAAAATTAATTACTTCTTTCGCTATAATGGCAACATTAATGGGGGTTTCAACTCAAGTATCAGCTCAGGATTTCAACCCGCAAGCTATGGTTCAGCGTCAAATCGAACGCATGGAAACTGAATTAACTTTATCTAAAGATCAAATCAAGAAAATTGAGCCTTTGGTAACGGTGAGAATGGATAAAATGATGGAATTCCGTCAAGCGGGTATGGAAAGAGAAGCCATGCAAGCTGAGATGAAAAAATTGAATGATGCTCAATTAGAGTCATTCAAGGCGATTTTAACTCCAGAACAATTAGAGAAATACAAAACCATGCAGGCGGCACAGCGTCAAGGTGGTGGTGGAGCTCCTAGAAACTAAACCGAATAGCAATTCCTATGAGAAAGCACCTATTTGTTTGGATAGGGTTATTTTGTATACCCTTTATTTTTCATGCTAAACCCCTCCGAGTGGGTATTGCGGGAATGACCCACGGTCATGTGGGCCAAGTGTATAGTGCGATCAAAAAACCACAACAGGATGTCCTCATTGTAGGTTTTGCGGAACCAAATAAGGAGCTTGCCTTATCCATCTTAAAAAAACAAAATCTTCCCGATTCTCTTTGGTTTCCAACCTTAGAGGCTTTAATTGCCAAGACGAAGCCGGAGGCAATCGCGGCATTTAACAGTATTTATGAACACTTAGAGGTAGTAAAAGTTTGTGCTCCCAAAGGAATTCATGTGATTGTTGAAAAGCCTTTGGCAGTCAATATGAATCATTTAAATCAAATGAAAGCCCTAGTGGAACAACATAAAATTCATCTTTTAACCAATTTTGAAACCACTTGGTATTCATCACATGCGAAAATGTGGCAAATGGTTAAAGAAGAAAAGTCTTTAGGTACGATCCGAAAAGTTGTCATCATGGATGGACATCGTGGACCCAAGGAAATTGGTTGCTCCCCTGAGTTTCTACATTGGTTAACTGACCCGGTCAAAAATGGAGGAGGCGCCATCATCGATTTCGGTTGCTATGGGGCTGATATTATGACATGGTTAATGGATGGAAAAAGGCCACTGGCAGTAACTGCGGTAACCCAACAATTAAAACCAGACATCTACCCAAAAGTGGACGATGAGGCAACCATCATATTAACTTATCCTGATTGCCAAGCCATCATTCAAGCCTCGTGGAATTGGCCATTTGACAGAAAAGATACAGAGGTTTATGGAACAAAAGGAATTTTAGTGGCTAATAAAAACAATAAAATGAGGTATGTGGATGGGGATCGATTTGGGAAAGAAAGTGTGATCGACTTAAGTCCGCTGCCCCATGAAGTATCGAACGTATTCCCCTATTTATCTGCCGTTGTCCAAGGAAGAATTAAACCTAAAATGGATTTATCCTCTTTTGAAATAAATCAAGTGGTCGTCGAAATACTAGAGGCGGCGCGGGAATCTGCTAAAACAGGGAAAAAAATAACCTTAAAATAAAACGAAAAGTCTAATTAACTATGAATATCATGATCAAAAAAATCTTGCTTACTGTCAGCATCATTTGCTTTCTATTTCATTTAAATGCCCAAAAAAGCCCAAGTATTAATGGTGTTGCATTGGGCATGGTATCATATACTTACAGGCAAAGCCTACAAAAAGATATGGCTATCACGCTTGACTCACTAAAAGCAATGAAGGTTTATGATATGGAATTTTCAAGTCTGTTTGGAAAAAAGGCCGTTGACATTCGCAAACTTTTAGATGAAAGAGGGATGTATTGTTCTTCGTTTGGGGTTAGTTATCCAGATGCTTTAATGAAGGCCGATGAAGTAGCCTCCAATGCAAAGGCTTTAGGCGCGAAATTTGTGCGAGTGGCTTGGATTCCTCATGATGGACCATTTACTAAAGAATTAGCGGATAAAACGATAGCAGATTTTAGCCAAATTGGCAAAAATTTAAAAGAAAATTATGGATTAGAGTTTTGCTACCATAACCATGGTTTTGAATTTGCTCCTTACGAAGGGGGTACATTTTTTGACTATATCGCTAAAAATACAGACCCAAATTTCGTGAATTTTGAAATGGATATCTTATGGACCTTTTTTCCAGGAATAGATCCAGCCAAACTTTTAGAAAAATATCCAAATCGCTTTAAGTTGATGCACATAAAAGATTTAAAAAAGGGAATTGTAGGAAACTTGTCAGGAGGAACTTCGTCTGAAAATGATGTAGCCTTAGGAACGGGCCAGTTAAATTTACCTGCTATTATGAAGGCAGCTAAAAAGGCAAAGATTCAACATTATTACATCGAAGATGAAAGTTCGCTTCATGCAGTGCAGGTTCCTGAATCAATCAAATATTTACTTAGCTTAAAATAAAAATTATCGATTATTTATGATGAAAATTCATTTAGGTCCATCCATGTAAATTTTTAAAAAATAAAATATTGAAAGATAAATGGACAGATGCGGACTTATTTAAACACTTTAAAAAGGGTGATGAGCGTGCATTTGAGGATTTATACCGCAAATATTTTAAATCTTTAAGTCATTATGGATTTCGAATCTGTCAAGATCAGGAACTAATCGAAAATGCCATTCAAGATTTATTTATCGATTTGTGGAGAAGGCGAACATTTTTAGGTGATGTAGAAAATGTAAAATTTTATTTAATCAAATCTTTAAGGAATCAACTCATCAGAAACAGCCAAAAAGATGTTTTAGAGAACTCAGAAGATGTCAATGATTTTTTAGATTATTTAGGAAGCTTGTCGATTGAGCAAACCATCGTCCAAAAAGAATCTGAAGAACTAAGAAATAATAAAATAAAGGAGGCCATTTCAAAATTATCATCCAGGCAAAAAGAAGTCATCCATTTACGCTATTTTCAAAACTTAAGTTTAGATGAAATATCAACTCTCATCGTTCTTCCCAAGCAAGTAGTCAAAAATTTGCTATCAAAATCATATGCCGTTCTCAGGATCTACTTGAAATCAACCTACCTAATATTCCTATTTTTATCTTTTTTCTAAAATAAATTTAATTTATTGGTTACTTTTTAAGTTTTTCATTACTTATATAATGTTCAAGTATATATATGAAAAATTTAAATACCATTCAGGATTTCTTAGATCATGATTCCTTCATTCTTTGGGTCAATCAAAAGGAGGAAAATAGCTTTTGGGATGATTTCCTAATAGAATATCCTGAAAAAGCGGAAATTTATAATGAAGCGGTCCAATTAGCAAAATCGTTGTATGCAATTGAATTTGATCAGAATCCCAATGTGAATGAAAATAAAATCTGGAAAAATATTCGTTTATCGATTCATGAAACAAATTCAGCTAAAATTTGGCCAACCCATTTATTAAAATTAGCAGCCCTCTTCTTGGTTATATTTTCTACTGGTTTTTTTATTTGGAAATCCCAGGCACCCAAATCCATTAATTACACCGATTTAGTCACTTCATTTGAGGCTAAAAACAAATTGATCGAAGTTACAAACAATGAAACTAGGCCATTAGTAATCACATTGGAAGATGGAAGTAAAATACATCTAAGTAAAAATAGTAAAATCTCCTACCCGATCCATTTTGAAAAGGAAAGCCGAACGGTCTTTTTAAGTGGAGAAGCCTTTTTTGACATTGCAAAAAATCCTAAAAAACCTTTTTTTGTTTATTCAAATGAATTAATCACCAAGGTATTAGGAACGAGTTTTACCATTAAAGCCTTTGAAAAAGATGCCCATGTGACTGTTTCTGTGAAGACAGGCCGGGTCAATGTGTACAATCAAAGAAGGGTCAATGTAAGTGACCCGGAAACAAAAGGAATCATATTGATCCCTAATCAAAAAGGAATTTTTAACCGTGAAACAGAGAATTTAAGTAAAGCTTTGGTTGAGAAGCCTTTGCCATTGGCCTACATAGAACTCAAAAATTACCAGCAGAGTTTCGACGAAGTTCCCGTGAGTCAAGTCATTAATTCATTAGCAAACATTTACGGAATTAAAATAATATACAATGATGAGCAGCTTTCAAAATGTGTCATCACCACGCGATTTAAAAATGAACCCTTACAAGATAAACTTGATTTGATATGCCAACTTATTGGCGGTAACTACAAAGAGGTAGATGCTCAAATCATCATTGACGCGAAAGGATGCAGATAAATGAACACCTCTAAACCTTATATAATTAGATAAATAATTTACAAACTAAACCCTAAAATTAAAACTAACATCAATACAATTAAACCCATCAATTATGTCTAAATTTTTATCAAAAAATCAGATTTTCAAAATCATGAAAGTCTCATTGACACAGCTAATGATGACACTCATGGTGGTCACCATAGGCTATGCTCACACGTCCAAAGCTCAAGATAGATTACAAGAGAAAGTAAGTATCTCTTTGAATAATGGAAGTTTAAAATCATTCTTGCAAAGTATTGAAAAGCAAGTCGATGTGACTTTTTCATACCAAAAAGGAGTTATTGAACAACAGGAGAAGTTAAACCTGTCGGTCAATAATGAAACATTGGAAAATGTGTTGAGAAAGGTTTTTACTCCAAGAAACATCACCTTTCAGTTTCAAAAAAACAATCAAATTATTTTAGAAAAAGCTCAAATTCCGGCCAATGGAAATTTTAATTTAGAGGTTTCTTCTACCATAAGCAATGAGATGATCGTTGCCGACCGAAGCATTACAGGAAAAGTAACGGATGAGAAAGGTGACGCGGTTCCTGGAGTCAACGTTCGTTTGAAGAATTCCTCTAAAGGGGTGGCAACCAATTCAAATGGGGTCTTCTCTATTTCTATTCCAGAAAAAGGAGCCTCCACATTGATCTTTTCATTTGTTGGATTTGAAACTCAAGAAATTAATGTAGGAAATCAAACACAATTAACTGTTAAACTAATGCCAAGCCAAGAAACCTTAAATGAGGTGGTGGTCATTGGATATGGATCTGTTAAGAAGAAAGATTTAACAGGTGCCGTAGGAACGATTAGTGCCAAAGAAATTACAAGAGGCAACCCAACCAATGCGACTCAAGCGTTGCAAGGCCAAGTTCCAGGAGTGGTAGTTACCAAAATGAGTAATAAGCCGGGCCAACTCTGGTCTATTGCGATTCGAGGAGAAAATACCATCACTGCTAATCCAAATGCAGATGGAGCGGTCAACTTAACCTTAGTCAGTAGTAATCCACAAAACATGAATACAGAGCCATTAGTCGTTATTGACGGGGTGATTGGAGGTAAATTACAAGATATTAACCCGGCCGATATTCAAACGATCGATATATTAAAAGATGCTTCATCAACGGCCATTTATGGCTCTAGAGGTGCTAATGGGGTAGTGATCATTACTTCAAAAAGAGGTTCAACAGGAAAACCTAGAGTTACGTTTGATTCGTATTTAGGTGTTAAGTCACCATTCCATTTGCCAAAAATGCAAGATGCTCAGGAATATTTCAAATCTTCCATTACCGATGCAGCATTAAACGGAGCTGTCGTGAGTCAATCCATGTTCAATGTAAATGAAATGGACATCATCAATAGTGGAA
>CAMDRO010000051.1 GCA_945906795.1 Spirosoma fluviale | reverse complement strand
TACCTTGTTCCAACCGGGCAACCCGATGCTACTAATTGTTTACCATATCCAGATGGCACCAAATAAGATAAAGTACCCCCTCTTCCATTAATATTTTGAGCCTGAAGCTGAAATATTCCTAATACGGACAAGATTGCGATTAAACTGAGTTTTAAATTTTTAGCCATTATCTTAAAGATATAATTGTGTAGATTTTATGAAAAAAATGGTTAGTCGATTTTTTCAGCAGGCAAGTTAAAAATTATTTTGCAAATTATATAAGAAATTTATTTTTAGGTATTATTTTTTGCCATTTGTTCAAATAACCTTAATATAAGCTCTATTCTTATTTTTTGTGTTGTTTTTATGTGTAATTTTAAAGTTGATTTCAGTAATTTGAAAATTCAAAAAAAATGCAATTTTTAATTAAGCCCATAATCATTTACTCATGGACGATTCCAAGCCCAAATCGCTTAACTTTTTAGAGGAAATTATACAACAAAATTTGGCTTCAGGACAATACTCAGAAGGAATTTTTACCCGTTTCCCTCCTGAGCCCAATGGATATTTGCATATCGGTCATGCGAAAAGTATTTGCTTGAATTTTGGTTTGGCACTTAGGTTTGGTGGCAAAACAAACCTAAGATTTGATGATACAAATCCCATTACAGAAGAAACCGAATACGTGGAAGCCATAAAAAAGGATGTGAGTTGGCTTGGTTTCACCTGGGAAAATGAACTTTATGCGTCTAATTATTTCGAACAATTATATCAATTTGCCGTTGAGCTGATTAAAAAATCATTGGCGTTTGTTGACGATTCTACCGCCGAACAAATCGCGGCACAAAAAGGAACTCCCACCAGTGCAGGAACAGAAAGCCCCTACAGAAAAAGATCGGTGGATGAAAATTTAACCTTATTTAAAGAAATGCGTGATGGTATTCATGTGGATGGAGCCAAAGTTTTAAGGGCAAAAATAGATATGGCTCATGCCAACATGCACATGCGGGACCCATTGATGTATCGCATTAGGCATGTGGCTCATCATAGAACTGGAAAAACCTGGTGCATTTATCCCATGTACGACTTTGCGCATGGCCAAAGTGATTCGATGGAAGGGATTACACATTCCATTTGTACCTTGGAATTTGATGTACATAGGCCTTTATATGATTGGTTTATCGAAAAATTAAACATTTTCCCAACACATCAATACGAATTTGCCCGACTGAACTTATCCCATACGGTGATGAGTAAACGTAAGCTATTGCAAATGGTCAATGAGAAAATTGTCAAAGGCTGGGATGATCCCCGAATGCCTACAATTTCCGGTCTGAGAAGACGTGGATATACGGCAGCTTCCATTCGCAATTTTTGCGATCGAATAGGAGTGGCCAAAAGAGATAATTTGATTGATTTGAGTTTATTAGAATTCTGTATTCGTGAAGATTTGAATAAATCGGCGGACCGAGTAATGGCCGTGTTAGACCCTGTAGAGCTAGTAATTTCAAATTATCCTGAGGATCAAGTCGAGGAATTAGCGATCGAAAATAACCCCGAAGATCCGGAATCGGGCAAGCGTTCCGTGCCATTTTCGAAAAATCTGTATATAGAAAGAGATGATTTTATGTTGGATCCACCTAAGAAATTTTTCCGACTAGGCCCCGATTTGATGGTCCGATTAAAAGGTGCCTACATCATTAAATGCGAATTTTTTGATTTGAATGAAGATGGAAGTGTTAAAACAATTTATGCGACCTATTTTCCCAATAGCAAATCAGGTTCAGACACGTCTGAAATCCATGTTAAAGGCACCATTCATTGGGTTTCAGTTCCACACGCCGTCGAAGCGGAAATAAGATCTTTTAATCGACTATTGATTGTTGAAGATGCCTCTGAGCTTGGTGATGATTTCTTGAAGTTTATAAATCCTGAGTCAGTTCAAATAAATGAAAGGGCGTTTGTGGAACGAAGTTTGCGTTCCGCAGGGGTAAATAAAGCAGTTCAATTTATTAGAAAAGGATATTATTGCTTAGATCCTGATGCAAACCCAGATAAACTTGTATTTAATAGAACCGTTACCTTAAAAGACACTTGGGCCAAAGAACAAAATAAGTAATTATTTTTTAGCAAAAATAGATTCAACAAAAGCAGTTTTATTGAAAACTTGTAAATCTGAAATTTTCTCCCCTACGCCAATATATTTAACGGGAATCTTGAATTGGTCCGAGATGCCTAAGACCACTCCGCCCTTTGCCGTTCCATCTAATTTAGTGATGGCTAAGGATGTTACTTCAGTCACTTTGGTAAACTCTTGCGCCTGAATAAATGCGTTTTGGCCTGTCGACCCATCTAAAACCAACATCACTTCATGCGGCGCTTCTGGGATGAATTTTTGTATGACGCGTTTGATTTTACTCAACTCAGTCATTAAATTGACTTTGGTATGTAAACGTCCAGCGGTGTCAATAATCACAATGTCGGCATTCATTTCCACCGCTTGTTTGACCGTATCAAATGCAACCGCCGCTGGATCCGTATTCATTCCATGATCAATCACCGGAACCCCTACGCGCTCCCCCCATAATTTCAATTGGTCTACCGCGGCAGCCCTAAAAGTATCAGCTGCACCCAAAACTACTTTTAACCCATTTTGATGAAATTGAGAAGCTAATTTCCCGATGGTTGTTGTTTTTCCAACCCCATTAACCCCCACCACCAAAATCACATAGGGTTTTTGTTTAGGCTCAGCAAATGCATTTTCTAAATCTGTTGATTGATTTTCTTCCAACAAACCAGCCACTTCCTCTCGAAGTACTTGGTCTAACTCTTCCGTAGACACGAAACGATCCCGCTCAATTCTCCGCTCTATCCGCTCGATGATTTTTAAGGTGGTCGCTACTCCCACATCTGAAGTAAGCAACACCTCTTCTAATTCATCTAGTACTTCTTCATCGACTTTGGACTTTCCAAGAACTGCACGACTCATCTTGGTGATTAAGCCAGTTTTTGTCTTTTCAAGCCCCTTGTCTAATGCAATGATTTCCTCTTGCTCTTGAACAGCGGGCTTCTTTTTTAAAAAATCGAATAGTCCCATGAGTGTATGTAGAAATTAAAGAGTAATGTAAAATAAAAAAGTCCCTTCGAAAAAAGGGACTTTCATGTAGCCTAATTAATAAATCCAAAAGAATTGAAAAACTAGTTTTTCAAAGCAGCATTTACTTCATCTTGAAGAACAATTTCCTCTCTGAAGGTATACGCTCCTGTGGTTGGATTTTTAACCGCCTTTATGATTTTAGCGTACTTAACGCCTCCTTCTTTCTTTAGTGTTGCAACTACTTTCTTAGCCATAATTCTTGAATATTAAATCTATTTAATTTCTTTATGTAAAGTGACTTTCTTCAATACCGGATTGTATTTTTTCAATTCAATACGCGCCGTCGTGTTTTTACGATTCTTAGTTGTAATGTAACGAGACATTCCTGGTACGCCAGACTCTTTGTGCTCAGTGCATTCTAAAATTACTTGAATGCGATTTCCTTTCTTTGCCATAATTTGTAAATCATTTTTACGTCTCCTCTCGAAACGGAATGCAAAGGTAGAAGAATTATTTTTTTCAACAAACTCTTTTACTAAAATATATATCAAAATAAATTCAAGAACTTGATATTTGTATTAAAAAGATGGAAACGAGTTTTTTTTAAGCAATTCTTTCCGCATTTTTGTTCAATGAATTCCACTCAATACCAATTTCATCCGGAAAACTTTAATTTATCTGATCCTAATCGGTATACAGAAGATGATTTGAAGTCGGAAGAAATGCTCATTTCGCTGGGTCCTCAGCATCCTTCTACTCATGGAGTGCTTAGATTAGAGGTTATTTCCGATGGCGAATGGGTTAAAGATGTGATTCCGCACCTGGGGTATTTACATCGGTGTTTTGAAAAACATGCTGAATCTCTTCCTTTTAATCAAGTTATACCTTATGTAGATCGCCTTGACTATATGGCTTCCATGAACTCTGAACATGCGTATGTGATGGCAGTGGAAAAGATGATGGATTTAACGGGAAAATTGCCAAAAAGAGTGGAATACATTCGGGTATTAGTGGCGGAATTAAACAGGATTGCTTCACATTTTGTGGCTATCGGGACCTATGGGTTAGATATTGGAGCTTATACTCCTTTTTTATGGTTGATGCGTGACAGAGAACACATTCAGCGCCTTTTAGAGTGGTTGTCCGGTGCCCGAATGTTGTATAATTATGTTTGGATTGGTGGCCTTTTTTATGATTTACCTATCGGTTTTGAAGAAAAGGTTAACGAATTTATCCCCGTCGTTAAAAACACCATTTCTGAGGTGGTCAAATTGGTCGAGGAGAATACTATTTTTATTAAACGAACGGCCAATGTGGGCGTGTTGCCTCTAGATATTGCCATCAACTATGGCTGTACAGGCCCTGTTTTGCGAGGTTCTGGCTTACGTTATGATTTACGAAAAGTGGATGCTTATTCTATTTATCCGGAACTTGATTTTGATGTACCTATCGGTGCTGGGGAAATGGGCCAAACAGGAGATTGCTGGGATCGGAACCATGTACGAATTCAGGAATGTGTTGAATCGATCAAGATCGTAGAACAATGTTTGGATAAGTTGATGGGCGAATTTCAACGAACCAAAGATTTTAATCCGCAGGAATTAGTCCCTAAAAAAATACGACCTTCCGCGATGGATGTTTATGTCAGAGCTGAAAATCCAAAAGGAGAATTGGGCTTCTTTATTCGATCGGATGGAAAATCCGATATTCCCCAACGAGTGAAAGTGCGGGCTTGCTCGTTTCATCACCTTTCAGTTATTCCTTTGTTGGCAAAAGGAGCATATTTAGCAGATTTAGTCGCGATTATTGGGTCCATGGATTTGGTGATGGGAGAAGTAGATAGATAATTATGGCAAAAGAATTTTTAAATGCCCTTGAGGCTGAAATTGCACAACAAGACATGGGGAATCACCCCATCGAATTGTATGAACCTATTCAATATTTAATGAGTTTAGGGGGGAAAAGAATTCGTCCTGTACTTTGCTTGTTGACGTATTCCTTGTTTAAGGATCAATGGCAAAAAGCCATTTTGCCTTCCTTGAGTCTTGAAATTTTCCACAATTTCACCTTAATGCATGATGACATCATGGATAAGGCGCCGCTCCGACGAGGTAAGCGGACGGTACATGAAAAGTGGAATGATAATATCGCGATTCTTTCCGGGGATGTGATGTTGGTGAATGCGTATCAATACTTGAATAAAATTAAGGACTTGAGTTTATCTGAGTTTCAATTTGCCCTTGAGAGATTTAATAAAACAGCTGCTGAGGTTTGTGAAGGCCAACAAATGGACATGAATTTTGAAACACGCTCTCAGGTATCTGTAGCGGAATATATTGAAATGATTCGTTTGAAGACATCGGTATTAATAGGGCTTTCGATGGAATTGGGGGCTATTTTAGCCCAGCAATCCTATCAAGTTTCCAATCAATGGTATAAAATTGGTGAATTAATCGGGATCGGTTTTCAATTGAAAGATGACTTACTAGATGTCTATGGAGATCCAGAAAAGTTTGGGAAACAACCTGGAGGAGACATTTTAGCTAATAAAAAGACTTATTTATTCATTCGCGCATTGGAATTAGCAGAAGGAGAAACCAAAATGGAATTATCAAAATGGTTATCCATGGCTAAGCCAAATCCTCAGTTAAAAGTACGGGCCGTGACCGCTATTTATACAAGTCTTGGTGTCAAAGAAGAAACAGAAGCTTTAGTGCAAAAGTACTTTGATGAAGCTTTTGTTCAGATGTCTGCCTTAAATATAGGGGATGAAAAAAAGGCGGGTCTTTTGAAATTCATGAACGGGTTGGTGAATAGGGAAGTTTAATGTAATTTTACGGTGTTTTAATGGCTTCATCAAGAAGCTTTTTCTTTTATGGGGGATACGATTTCAATTAGTTTACTGATTATGGCTGCGACCGCATTGGTCTCATTAGCTGCTTGGCAAAAGCCTGATTGGATGGAAATGATGACGATGAATCCTTACCTGATTGATCGCAAAAAACAATATTGGCGCTTCATCTCATCCGGATTTATTCACGCAGATTTTACCCATTTGTTTTTCAACTTGTTTTCATTTTATTTTTTTGGCTCCCAATTGGAATATATTTTTTCAGTCATTTTTCCAGGTATGGGTCCTGT
The DNA here is from genome assembly GCA_945906795.1 of Spirosoma fluviale. Classification (GTDB taxonomy): domain Bacteria; phylum Bacteroidota; class Bacteroidia; order Cytophagales; family Spirosomataceae; genus Aquirufa; species Aquirufa fluvialis_F. The sequence goes on along the minus strand of CAMDRO010000051.1, from coordinate 13,724 downwards.
AATGTTTGTTTTGTTTTACCTGTTGGGGATATTGGTGGCAGATTTGCCGACCTATTTCAAACAAAAAAACAACCATCATTTCAATTCTTTAGGAGCCTCAGGGGCGGTTTCTGCCGTGATTTTTGCTGGGATCATGTTTTTCCCTACCGAAAAAATTTACTTGTTTGGTTTATTAGGCATCCCCGGAATTATCTATGCAGGTTTATTCACTTGGTATTCCATAGAAATGGACCGAAGAGGAAAAGATTATGTCAATCATTCCGCACATCTATATGGGGGATTGTTTGGAATTCTATTTGTCTCGCTAACTTATCCAAAGGTTTGGATCACTTTTATGGAACAAATTAAGGTGATGTTATGGTAAAAAGAATCGCCATTTTGGGATCTACAGGATCTATTGGAACTCAAACGCTAGAAGTCATTGATCTGCATCCTGCTATTTTTAAAGTAGAGGTATTGACTGCGATGAACCAAGCCGACCTGCTCATATCTCAAGCCATTAAATACAAACCTTCTCATGTTGTTATTGGCGATGAATCAAAATATGAATTTGTACGAAATGCGCTATCAGGATTAAATATCGTTGTTCATGCAGGTACAAAAAGTTTAGAGGAGGTTGTTACATTAGATTCGGTGGATGTTGTATTAACTGCTCTAGTCGGTTATGCGGGTTTGTTACCCACACTAAAAGCAATTCAAGCGGGTAAGCCCATTGCCTTGGCAAATAAGGAAACCTTGGTGGTGGCAGGGGCTCTCATTATGCCTCTAGCCAAAAAAATGGGAGTTCCCATTTTACCTGTTGACTCAGAACATTCTGCGATTTTCCAATGTTTGATGGGGGAGTCTCATAATGCCATTGAAAAAATTATTTTAACGGCTTCAGGGGGACCATTTAGAGGATTTACGAAAGACCAATTAGCGAGCGTTACTAGGTCACAAGCGTTAAAACACCCCAATTGGACCATGGGGGCTAAAATCACCATAGATTCAGCTAGTTTAATGAATAAAGGCTTAGAAGTCATTGAAGCCGCATGGCTCTTTGACGTGGAGGCATCTCAAATAGAAGTGGTTGTTCATCCTCAATCGATTGTTCACTCGTTTGTGCAATTTGAAGACGGATCGATCAAAGCTCAATTAGGTTTACCTGATATGAAATTGCCTATTCAGTTTGCTTTAGGGTATCCGAATCGAATCAAATCTGATTTTCCAAGATTTGATTTTCTTCAGTTTGGTTCCTTAACTTTTGAAAAGGCGGATATGGATACTTTTAGAAATTTAGGATTTGCTTTTAAAGCGTTGGATCAAGGTGGTAATATGGCCTGTATTTTAAATGCGGCCAACGAAATAGCCGTCGGCGCATTTCTAAAAGAAGAAATTGGATTTTTACAAATGTCGGATTTATTAGAACATTGCATGTCGGATGGAACTTTTTTAGCGCATCCCACATTAGAAGATTATATTGAAACAGATTTAGTAACAAGAAAAATGGCTCAAAATTGGGTAGAAAAAAACAATAAGAAATAATATGGAAGGTTTGATCATGGCGGGACAGTTGATATTAGGGCTGTCGATACTAGTAACATTGCATGAGTTTGGTCATTACATTACGGCCAAATGGTTTAAAATGCGGGTAGAAAAATTTTATTTATTTTTCGATTTTTTATTTCCAATTCCTTCTCTGTTAAATTTCGCTCTTTTTAAGAAAAAAATTGGCGACACTGAATATGGTTTAGGTTGGTTTCCTTTGGGAGGCTATGTTTCGATTGCTGGTATGATCGACGAAACACAGGACGCGGCTACTTTAGCGAAGGAACCTGAGCCATGGGAATTTAGGGCCAAGCCTGCTTATCAGCGACTAATCGTCATGTTGGGTGGGGTCATTGTCAACATCATCACGGGTATTGTCATTTTTGTATGTCTTACTTATTCGAATGGAAACAACTTTATTTCAAAAGAGGAATTAAATAAAAATGGAATTGTAGCGTTGGAATTGGCCCAACAAATTGGATTAAAAACCGGAGATAAAATCGTACAAGTGAATGGAGCGGATTATCATTCTTTGACAGATTTAAGATCTTCAGATGTATTGTTAGGTGATAATTCTTCATATACGGTACAAAGGGGTGATCAAACTTTAGAAATCAAAATCCCATCCAATTTCATCGAAAAATTAAGCGATAAAAAAGCCGGTTTCATTGAGCCCATGGCTAAATTCAAAGTAGCTGAAGTGACCAGCCCAAATCCTCCATCCGCCTTAGACAAATTGTTAGGGAAAAAATCAGAGGAGATGTTGCCTGCTTTATCTGCGGGTTTAAAAACGGGAGATTATGTTACTTCAGTAAACAATAAGCCGATTACCTATTATCATGAAGTGAAAGAAGCGTTAAAATTGGAAGCTGGAAAACCTATTCGTTTAGGGATTTTGCGAAATGGAAAAGCGGATACGCTTCAGATGACAGTCACTCAAAGTGGTCAAATCGGATTTTTTCCAGATTTGTTAATTAAAGTTTCTCACCAGGAATATGGTCTTTTAGAGGCTACTGGCTTAGGTACGTCCAGAGCTTTTTCTGTGATCACGGATAATATTAGAGGATTTAAAAAAATAGCTTCTGGAGATGTTTCTGCTTCAAAAGCCTTGAGTGGGCCTATCGGCATTGCTCAAATGTTTGGAGGAGTTTGGGACTGGACCAGATTTTGGATGTTGACAGGTCTGCTTTCGATGGCCTTAGCATTCATGAATATTTTGCCAATTCCTGCTTTAGATGGTGGGCATGCTGTTTTCTTAGTTTATGAAATGATTACGGGAAAACCGGCTTCAGATAAAGTATTGGAAAGAGCCCAACAGGTTGGAATGCTTATTTTGTTGGCTTTAATGGCTTATACATTTGGGAACGATATTTTTAAAGCTTTATTTTAATCCTTGAAAAAAGTCTTTTTTATCTTTTTTTTATTGGCGAGCAATTATGTTTTTGCTTCGAAGAATCATCCTTTTCATACGAGCGTAACGGAAATTGTTTATAATGAAAAAGACCAACTTTGGGAAGTAAGCATTCGTTTGTTTCAAGATGATTTGGAAGCGGGATTATCCGCATTTCAAGGAAAAAAGTTTCAGTTTCAGCCTAATATTGATGCGGATGAATTATTGGCAAAATACATCAAAACCCATGTAGGTTTTCAAATAAATCGTAAGCTGCAAACACCTTATCGATATATTGGATTTGAGCCACAAAAAGATGTAATTTGGGTTTATTTAGAAATTCCGACTCAACAGCAATTTGCTGGGGTATATTTTGAAAATAGTTTGTTAGTCGATGTGTTTCCTGATCAAACTAATTTAGTGCATATCGCGAGACAAGATAAAAAGAAGTCCTATTTGTTTAAAAAAGACATTCCTGTTATTTTACTCGAATAGTATTTTACTGCCATGTTGTCTTATGGCATAATAGTTGATAATAAACTGACTCCTTCAAATATATTCTAGAAGGAAAGATATTTAAATTGATCGTATGAATAATCCAAATGATGTTTTTAAGCATTTGAGCGTTTCAGAAATTTCTGATTTCGAAAATATAGAATTGATTCCTATTAACGGGGAGGGCATGGGTAGTGATGATAAAATGGGTGTTTTGTCAGATGAATTGCCCATCTTACCCATTCGTAACATCGTTTTATTTCCTGGAATGGTTATTCCCATCACCGTAAGCCGACAAAAATCGGTGAGGCTTGTAAAAAAGGCCTATAAAGGTGACCGGACACTAGGAGTTTTGGTGCAAGCCAGCAACTCAAAAGAAGAGCCTAAAGTCGATGATTTATATAAGATAGGTACTGTAGGGCATATCATTAAAATGTTTGTACTTCCGGGAGGGAACACAACCATTATTGTTCAGGGTAGAAAGCGTTTCGAGGTAAAGGAATTTGTCAAAACAGAGCCTAATTTGATCGCTAAGGTCAATTACATAGAAGATACCTTTCCCAAAAAATTAAATAAAGAAAATAAGGCCTTGATTTCAACCTTGAAGGAATCGGCTTTAAAAATATTAAATCTTAATCCGGAAATTCCCCGTGAAGCTCAAATTGCCTTGGATAACATTGAATCCTCTGCCTTTTTAATTCACTTTTTGTCTTCCAACATCAATGCAGATTTGAAAGAAAAGCAAGGCTTGTTGGAAACCTTGGAAGGAATAGAGCAAGCCACTCATTTGTTGGAATTTATGTTGAAAGACATTCAGCATCTAGAATTGAAAAGGGAAATACAAAGTAAGGCGTCCAGTGATATTGATCAGCAGCAAAGGGATTATTATATACGCCAACAAATTAAAGTATTGCAGGAGGAGCTTGGTGTTGAAAGTCCTGAACAGGAATTAGATGGTTTGAGAGCTAAGGGAGCTAAGAAAAAATGGTCCAAGGAGGTCAATGACTTTTTCAATAAGGAGTTATCGAAGTTGCAGCGAACTAATTCAATGTCACCCGAATACCCGATGTTGATGAATTTTGTGGAACTCCTGACTGATTTACCTTGGGCCGCATACACAAAGGATAATTTCGATTTAGTTAAGGCTAAAAAAGTATTGGATTCGGACCATTTTGGTTTGGAAAAGGTGAAGGAACGAATCTTGGAATATCTAGCTGTTTTGAAGATGAAAGGGGATATGAAGGCGCCCATTTTATGTCTTTATGGCCCTCCAGGGGTGGGGAAAACATCTTTAGGAAAATCGATTGCTAAGGCATTAGGTCGGAAATATGTACGGATGGCTTTAGGTGGATTACGTGATGAAGCGGAAATTCGGGGTCATCGTAAAACGTATATAGGGGCAATGCCCGGAAAAGTAATTCAAAATATTAAGAAAGCGGGTTCTTCTAATCCCGTATTTATTTTGGATGAAATAGATAAAGTGGGTTCTGATCACCGAGGTGATCCTTCGTCGGCCTTACTTGAGGTGTTGGATCCTGAGCAAAACAGCAGCTTTATGGACAATTACTTAGAGTGTGAATATGATTTGTCTCGCGTTATGTTTGTGGCTACAGCTAATAATTTAGACACGGTTCACCCCGCTTTACGCGATCGGATGGAGATTATCGAAGTGAGTGGCTATACGATGGAAGAAAAAGTTCAAATCGCTAAAAGGCATTTACTTCCAAAACAAAAGAAAGAGCACGGTTTAGAGAAGATGTCGGTCAACATGTCTGATTTGGCGATTCAAAAAGTTGTAGAAGGGTATACCCGAGAATCAGGAGTGCGTAAATTAGAGCAAGAGATTGGGCGAGTGATTCGTAAAATAACAAAGTCCATTGCGATTGGAGAAGCGTACCCTGCTAAAATTCAAGCGTCGGACGTGGTGAAAATGTTAGGCCAAGAACATTTTGATAAAGATGCTTATGAAAGCAATGAATATGCGGGTGTTGTAACAGGTTTAGCTTGGACGCCTGTTGGCGGAGATATTCTATTTATTGAAACACTTTTAAGTAGGGGCAAGGGGGTGTTGACTCTTTCGGGCCAATTAGGAGATGTGATGAAAGAATCAGCGATGGCCGCTTTAAGTTTTTTAAAGGCGCACGCGGATCAATACGCCATTGATTATCGGATCTTTGATCAATATAATTTACACATTCACGTGCCCGCTGGAGCGGTCCCTAAAGATGGCCCATCGGCCGGCATAACGATGCTCACCGCCATTGCATCAGCTTTAACTCAAAGAAAGGTGCGTTCCAAATTAGCCATGACGGGCGAAATTACCTTACGGGGGAAAGTCCTTCCTGTGGGTGGAATTAAGGAGAAAATATTAGCGGCAAAACGTGCCGGAATAAAAGAAATAATCATGTGTGCGAAAAACCGCAAGGATGTGGAGGAGATAGAGGCACATTATATTTCAGACCTTTCCTTTCACTATGTGGAGAATGCGATTGAAGTTTTGTCTTTAGCTTTGTTAGACGAGAAAGTTAAAACCCCTATTTCTTTTGTGTTTCAAGAGGATGCCAAGGCCAATGTTTCTGTGTCGGCGTAAACAACTTCTCCCCTTTCCAAGCTATACTGAATTAATTGGATGGCCGCTGATTTAGAAAGGGGGCGGAGGCAGTCGACTAAATCGTTTAGGTTCATGGGCCCATTCTTTAGATATTGCAGGATCAATTTCCTTTCTTGGATGTTTCCTTCAGGGTATGCTTTTCCAGAATTTTCGCGCTTTTCTTGAATACAAATATCACAAATGCCACAGGTGGTTTCGATGTTCTCCCCGAAATAAGCTGATATTTGCGTGGTTCTACAAAATTGATTTTGCCTTACATAGGTTTCAATGGCATCTAATTTTGACTTACTGGATTCTTTTTTTGCGAGGTAGGTGTGCCAACTAATCGGCAAATTATCTACGGAAGCCCTTGGGCTTAGAAAGGTGATTTTGGGTAGTCCATTTTGTTTTTCGTATTCGATGATTTCGAATTTTTCTAGTAATTGCAATGACCTTTCTATGTCTACGATGGGTGCTTTAAATTGTTGGCTTATTGTTGATTCAGAAATGGTTATAAACTGATTGTACAAATTTCCGCCAAACTGCCTTAGCAAATACTTTAAAATAGATTCAAATTTTTCATTTCTGATTTGAAAGTCATAGAGTTCGGTCGGGTTGACAATAATTTTTATTTTAGATGGATTTTGCATCGCATCGCTCATTAAAATTAAGCCTTCTGATTCAAGTGTTTTAAGGGCGTAAAAAGTTTCCGAGGAAGGTAATTGATAGCGAGAAACCATTTCTTGCCAATCAAAATCGTGTGTCGCCATGTCACTACTTCCTTCGGCGATTTGCAAATAATTACTGATTGATTGATAGGTTCGTTTGATTATATCGGCGGTTGGATATGATTTTTGCCATTGCGCTTTTAATTCAATCAGGTCATTTTCTTCAATCAAAATTACCCCAAAGGCTTTTTTTTCATCTCGTCCTGCTCGTCCAGCTTCTTGGTAATAGGCCTCCATTGAATCCGGAAGGTCATTGTGAACTACCAGTCGGACGTCTGCTTTGTCTATCCCCATCCCGAAGGCATTGGTCGCTACGATGCATTGAATTTGATTTTCAATCCACTCTTTTTGTCTTTTTGTTCTTTCTTCGGTGGGCAATCCGGCATGGTAGAAATTTGCTTTGATGCCTTTATCCAAGAGCATTTTGGCAATTTCCTGTGTTTTTCTCCTATTTCTAGCATATACAATCGATGAACCTCCTACTTTTTGGATCATCTGCACTAATTTTAAATCCTTGTTTTCTTCCCAAAGTACGGAGTAGGAAAGATTAGCGCGGCAAAAACTTTTTTGGAAAACGGCAGGATTTTTTAGTTGTAAATTGGCCAAAATATCTTTTTTGACCTCCGAAGTCGCTGATGCGGTAAGCGCCATGCATGGGACGGCCGGAAATAAAGTTTTAAAATTTTGAATTTCTAAATAAGCGGGCCTAAAGTCATATCCCCATTGTGAAATGCAATGCGCTTCGTCGACAACCAATAATGAAATTTTCATTTGTTTGGCTCGCTCAATGAGCAATTCGGTTTTTAGACGCTCTGGAGAAATATAAAGAAATTTAATTTGGCCATAAATGCAATTATCCAACAAAATGTCAATTTGTCTTTTTGACATACCTGAATAAATGGCCACGGCCGAAATTCCTCTTTGAGTTAATTGTACCACCTGATCTTGCATCAAGGCAATCAGTGGAGTGATTACGATGCAAATCCCATCCATAGCCATGGCGGGAACTTGAAAACACAGTGATTTTCCACCTCCCGTAGGTAAGAGGGCTAGGCAATCTTTTTGGTTTAAAGCCGACTGTATGATGTCCTCTTGAAGAGGTCTAAATTCTGAATATCCCCAATATGTTTTTAAAATGTCGTGAATTTGACTCATAGGTAATTCAAAGCTACCAAAAAAAAGTTCTTGAGAAAATAGCGAATGGCTTCCTGCTGTTTTTTGATTGAAATTTATTCTTTTAAAATGTCCAATATCGGGGTAAATTCTATTAATTTTAAGTTTAAATCCATGTATATGTTGTCAGAAAGGGACTTATCGGACCTGAAAAATAGGGGAATTAGAGTAGAGGATGTTTATCAACAAGTTGAATATTTTAAGCATGGATTTCCTTGGATGGATTTAAAAGAGTCGGCGGTTATTGGCGATGGAATTCTGAAATTATCTGAGTCGGAAGTGGTACAATGGGCTAATCAATTTGATTTACTCAAATCAAATTTGAAAATTTTAAAAATGGTTCCGGCCTCTGGCGCAGCGACAAGAATGTTCAAGTCCTTGTTTGAGCATATTTCGGAGGGTAAATTGAATAAAGAATCGGAGCTTTTTTTAAGTCGTTTAGATGAATTTGCCTTTGCCAAAACATTATTAAGTTTATGCAATAGCCAAGATTCAAATGAAATCATTAGCACATTATTGGAGTCAACAGGCTTGGATTACGGTTCATTGCCGAAAGGTTTGTTGGCCTTTCATTCGTATGAGGATGGATTTAGAACTCCTTTAGAAGAACATCTGGTGGAGGCTGCCCAATATGCTTCTGATGGAAAAATAGCTCGTTTGCATTTGACCGTATCCCCAGAGCATCGCGCTAGATTTGAAAAATTAGTTGACGTATTGCTTCCTACATGGAAGTTGAAATTTGGAATCAACTATGAAGTGCAGTTTTCTGAACAAAAGCCAGCGACGGATACGGTGGCGGTCCAATTAGATAACGAATTATTTCGGGAAAAAGATGGAAGCATATTGTTTAGACCTGCGGGCCATGGTGCTTTGTTGGAAAATTTAAACGAGTTACAAGCGGATTTGATTTTTATTAAAAATATAGATAATGTTGTCCCTGATGCAAAGAGGGAGTCAACTATTAGGTATAAAAAGGCGATAGGCGGATTGCTTTTAAGTATTACAGAAAAAATAAAAGGGTATTTATTGCGATTAAATGGGGCAATCGAAGAAGCTGAGTTAGCTGAAATTCTTGCCTTTGCCCATAGTCATTTAGGCATTAAAATCTCAAAGCAATTCAATCGCTTAGGTTTAGAGGAAAAAACGGATTGGCTTAAGACTATTTTACATCGGCCTACCCGAATTTGTGGAGTCGTTAAAAATATGGGAGAACCTGGAGGTGGGCCATTTTGGTGTGCGGATGGACATGGAAATTTTGCATTGCAATTAGTTGAGTCAGCCCAAGTGGATATGGAAAATGAAATTCAAAAGGGAATTTTTTCAAATTCTACCCATTTTAATCCGGTGGATTTAGTTTGTGCCACGCGAGATTTCCAAGGGAATAAGTTTAATTTAATGGGTTTTCGAGATATGTCCACCGGCTTCATCACGGAAAAAACGAAGGATGGTCGAAAATTAAAGGCTCAGGAGCTTCCGGGTTTGTGGAATGGGGCCATGGCACATTGGAACACCATTTTTGTCGAGGTACCTTTGGAAACTTTTAATCCAGTAAAAACGGTGACAGATTTGTTGAGGCCAGCACATCAAAATGACTAGTTTTTTTCAATTGTCAAAAAATCAATTAATTTTACGAAGCTTTCTGAAAGATTTTTAAGAAAGTATATAAATGCTTGATTTTGAAAACCTTATTCGGTATCCGGATAAGGTTTTTTTAATGGGCTATTTAAGCAAATTTAATTTAGGTTTATGTATAGAAATCTTTTATGATTAACTTCAGCGTTCCATTTGGTAGGCATTTAGCCACAAATGTATAAATAGTCCTTGCATCATTAAAAAATTATTGAAAGATATGGCTTTAGAGCAGACATGGCGTTGGTTTGGCCCCAATGATCCCGTAAAATTATCCGATGTACGTCAGGCAGGTGCGACGGGAATCGTGAATGCATTGCATCAAATTCCCAATGGAGAAGTTTGGGAATTGGCAGACATTGTGGAAAGAAAAAATATCATAGAGGCCTCAGGTTTAACGTGGTCGGTGATTGAAAGTATACCCATTCATGAAACGATTAAAACGAGAACTGGGGATTTTAAAAAATACATCGCGAATTATCAGCAATCAATACGTAATGTAGCCAAAGCAGGCTTAGATACAGTTTGTTATAATTTCATGCCTATTTTAGATTGGACAAGAACAGATTTGGATTTCAAGTTTCCAGACGGCAGCACGGGTTTACGTTTTGATTCTGCGGAATTTGCTGCATTTGAACTCTATTTATTGAAGCGACCGGGTGCTGATGCACATTATTCGGAGCAGGAAATTACACGGGCTAAGCGTTGGTTTGATCAATCAACTCCGGGCCAACAAGAAAAATTGATTCGCAATGTGATTGCAGGATTGCCTGGGAGTGAGGAGAGTTTTACCTTGAAATCGTTTCAGGAAGCAATAGATACCTATTTGGAAGTTGGCGATGCGGAATTACGCGGTCATTTATATGAATTTATCAAAGAAATTGCCCCTGTGGCAGAGGAAGAAGGGGTTAATTTATCGATTCATCCTGATGATCCTCCCTATGCAATTTTGGGATTGCCCCGTGTCGTAAGTACGGAAAATGATGCACTTCAGTTACTGAAAGCATATGATCGTCCAGTCAATGGATTGTGTTTTTGTACCGGAAGTTATGGCGTTAGGGCCGACAACGATTTGGTGGGAATGGTGGAGCGATTAGGCCATCGGATTAATTTTATTCATTTGAGGGCGACAAGAAGGGATGAGTTTGGAAATTTCCATGAAGCGGATCATTTGGACGGAGATGTGGATATGTTTGGGGTGATGAAGGGATTGGTTTTAGAACAAAATAATCGAATAGCTCAGGGCCGCAAGGATTATAGATTACCATTCAGGCCAGATCATGGACATCGCATGCTAGACGATTTACAAGAGGGTAAAAAGACGAATCCTGGGTATACGGCGATTGGCCGATTAAGAGGATTGGCTGAATTACGTGGCTTGGAAATGGGAATCCGTGGATTTGTCAAATAATTTTATTGATTCGTATTTTGTTTTTCGTTTCAATTTATTAACTTTGCACCCCCGTTAGTATGGGATAACTCAATCGTATGAGTACCTATTGCCGCAGGGATTTAATAGAATTTGTATTTAAACAGGTAATTACGCTAAAATGCCAACTATTCAGCAATTAGTGCGCAAGGGACGTGAGCAAATGACTTGGAAATCTAAGTCACCTGCTTTGGATTCTTGTCCACAGAGAAGAGGGGTTTGTACACGTGTATACACGACGACTCCAAAGAAACCAAACTCAGCGATGCGTAAAGTAGCGCGTGTACGTTTGACAAACCAAAAAGAAGTGAATGCTTACATTCCAGGTGAGGGTCACAACTTACAAGAGCACTCGATCGTATTGATTCGTGGTGGTCGTGTAAAAGACTTACCGGGTGTACGTTATCACATTATTCGTGGAGCATTAGATACGGCCGGAGTAACGGGTCGTTTACAATCTCGTTCGAAGTATGGTGCTAAGCGTCCAAAACCAGGACAGGTAGTTCCAACAGGTAAAAAGAAATAAGTATTAACAGAACGATCCAGTATGCCATTGTTAAAGGCAGAAGGTTGGGTCAAATTTAAAAAACTAACAAAATGAGAAAGGCGAAACCAAAAAAACGCTACGTATTACCAGATCCTAAATTCAAGGATGTATTAGTCACCAAGTTTGTCAATAACTTGATGTATGATGGAAAGAAATCAACTGCATTTACTATTTTTTATGATGCTTTGGACAAAGTGGAAGATCGTACTAAAGAGAACGGTTTAGAAACTTGGAAAAAAGCATTAAACAATGTGATGCCATCTGTCGAGGTTAAGAGCCGTCGTGTGGGTGGGGCTAACTTTCAGGTACCAACAGAAGTGCGCGCTGAACGCAAAGTTTCATTGGGAATGAAGTGGTTAATTTTGTATGCGAGAAAACGTGGTGACAAGACCATGATGGATCGTTTAGCTAATGAAATTATTGCAGCTTCCAAAGGTGAAGGCGCGGCAGTTAAAAAGAAAGATGATACGCACAGAATGGCGGAGGCGAACAAAGCGTTCTCTCATTTCCGATTCTAATTGTAAAGTATATATTTTAAAAGGCTGTTCGGCAACGAATAGCCTTTTTTATGGGTCATTTTTTAAACATTGAAACCATTTTTCTTTTTAATTTATTGAAAATTAGTTAATCGATTGGTTTAATAGGCTTTTTGTGAATTCAAATAAATATTTTTAGCTTTGATTTTAATTCAACAAGCAAAATGATATCTAAGAAAGCGAAATATGCGCTGAAGGCGCTAAAGGTTTTAGCTCAATCCTATGAGAAGGGGCCATTATTGATTTCACATATTGCCGAATCTGAAAATATCCCCAAAAAGTTTTTGGAAGCTATTTTGTTAGAATTACGAAATCACGGGGTTTTGCAGAGTCAAAAAGGGAAAGGGGGCGGTTACTATTTGCGTATTCCGCCAGACCAAGTAACATTTGCGAAGATCATTCGGATTGTGGATGGACCTATTGCCCCGGCTTTATGTGTTTCCTTGCATTTCTATGGCAAGTGTGATGATTGCGCGGATGAAGAAACTTGTAAGTTGAGGAGTGTGTTAGCCAAATGGCGTGATGCTAATTTATCGGTTTTGGAAAAGACCACCTTGGAGGAACTAATTTAAGAAGTAGAATAAATCATAAAAAAAGAGCTCGACATATATTCAAGCTCTTTTTTTATTCAAATAAGTGATCTAAGTTTTTCAATTTAACTTCTTCTGTTTCGAGCTCTAGAAATTCTTCCCAAAAAGGATTTTCTGGAACAGCCGCTTTACAGATAATAGGTGTCTGTTTGATGGGATGTATGAAGTATAGTCGGCGTGCATGCAAATTTATGCTAGCGTCGATATTAGGCTTATCATAGCCATATTTAATATCCCCGCGAATCGGGCATCCTAACGATGCTAACTGGACCCTTATTTGGTGAGGCCGACCGGTAATGGGCTCCACTTCAATTAAATAATGGAGATTAATTTTGCCAATAAGCTTATAATTTAACTCTGCTTTCTGTGCTTTATCCTCGGGATAATCTAATGCCGTTGTCACATTTTTGGCCTCATTTTTGATCAGATAGTGGGTCAATTTTCCCTTAATTGGATCAGGTTTTCTTCTTGTGACGGCCCAATATGTTTTTTGTATATCTCTTTTGCGGAATAATTCATTCATCCGCTCAAGCGCTTTGGATGTTCTAGCGAATACGACTAAGCCGCTAACAGGTCTGTCTAATCGGTGAACAGGATGGAGAAAAACAGCTCCTGGTTTTTGGTACTTTTCTTTGATGTAATCTTTTAACACATCGGTGAGTGTTCGGTCCCCAGTACTATCCCCTTGGACAAGAATACCTGCTCGTTTATTTACGATTAGGAGGTGATTGTCTTCATATACAATGTGATAGTCTTTCATTATTATTTCAATTTTCCCTCTGTCTAGATCAACAATTGGGAATGTAAAGGTAGGATTATTTTGCGAAATTATTTCTCGATAATTTTTTAATTTTCTTGGGCTACCAGGATGATGCTTGGAAGCTCAATGCTCCTGAATCATCACGCGCCATCTTCCTTTTATGATCATAACGGTCAACGTTTGACGGTGCCTGAAAAAAGTTGACACATCTTTCTTCTTTTTAAACAAGAAGAAACATGAAAAAAACATCCTTTAGAGTTCAGCTGATCTTTTCGGAAGAGCTTCGTAAAGAAGTCGTAAATCGCATTGAATCTGGTCAGTTATCGATTA
>CAMDRO010000050.1 GCA_945906795.1 Spirosoma fluviale | reverse complement strand
ATATAAGGAAGTTGGCCTACCGTGAATTTCTTCACCGTCTTCGTCGACGTAGTTCCATTTTGCAAAGTCAAAGTCACTGTTTTAAGCCCAGGAGTACAATATTGATGCGAACCTGTACGGAGCGTAGATGTATTGGTAGGTGATCCAGGTTCACCAAAATCCCAAAAATAATTGGTTCCGGCAGGCATGTCCACGGCCCAATCGAAAACAGTCGCTAGATCACTCGAAGCGCTTAGGGTACAATTCGCACATTGAGTAATGCAATTATTGCGAATGATGATTTGGCTGAAGGAAATATGACTTAATAAGAACCAAGAGAGCAGGAAAAGAAATTTACGCAGCATGGTGGAAAAATGATTAAGCGACACAAATTAAGTCATTTTATTGGTTTTTGAAAAGCTAAGCATTAAATTGCGTGGCTAAGCGCAAAATGATGAGAAAAATCGTTGTGATTTTTTCATGTTTATGTACCCTTACCTTGAGCCCTTGGGTTGTTCGTGGACAGGATCCTACTTTGTCCCAATTTTACGCGGCACCCTTATTGATTTCTCCGGCCTTTGCAGGAGTAAGCCAAACCTCTAAAGTTAATTTCAATCACCGAAACCAGTGGCCTAATTTGGCTGCTAATTATCAATTTTCTGCATTAACTGCGGATATAAGCGTGGCAAGCATCAACAGTGGATTTGGATTCATAGCTACGACCGACAAACAATTCGCGAATTTAAAGACCACCACATTAGGACTTCAATATGCCTACCATTTGACTTTAGCGCCTGAAAGTTCTGTTTCTTTTGGCATGGAGGGCGCTTATGTAAGTAAAGGTATTGACTATTCGAGTTTAGTGTTTGGTGATCAGGTTAGTTCCCTAGTCGGTGGAGGAAGTTTAGGTACGTCGACGGACCCGATATTGAGCCAATTTAAACCCAATGCGAATTATGTAGATTTGTCGACGGGGGTTTTATTTAATTTAAAAAATACCTGGTTAGGGGTTTCGGCGCATCATTTAAATGCCCCTAATAAATCCTTGATTAATGGAAGCGATGATATTTTGCAGACCAAATACAGTGTCCAAATAGGGACAAAAATATTGTTTGAGGATTCCTATTATGAGCAAAACTCAGTGAGTGAGCGAAATAGGGAAAAAAGTATTAGTCCTGTGATGCATTATAAACATCAGGGAACCTTTGACCAAATGGATCTGGGGGCATATTTAACATTATCGCCCTTGGTGATAGGCGCCTGGTATCGAGGAATACCCTTGAAGAATACTAATAATACTTCTAGTAGAGAATCATTTGTGGCCTTATTGGGTTACAAACAGGATAATTTCTCGATTGGCTATTCCTATGACATGACCATTTCCAATTTAGGATTACCTTCGGGTGGGGCGCATGAATTATCGATTGCTTATTTATTTGACTTAGATATGTCGATCAAAAAACCCTTCTTGAAAATTAAGCGTAACTTATCTTGTCCTAAATTTTAAAACTTACAGCCTTAGAATAAATAGTTGGCCCACGAAATAGGGACAAGAACAAAAAAATGAATAAATTTGCTTGTATTTTATACCCATTTATGAATAATATGAGATTTTCGAATAAAGTTATACGTCCTATATTCCTTTCCCTTGTTTTAATGTTGACCCTCTTAGCTAATTTATCCATAGCTCAAACAACAGGGCCGAAAAAAAATGTGGATGACTTAACGGATGATGAAATAGCCCTATTTTTAGAGCGAGCGCAGTCGAGTGGAATGACAGAAGCGCAAATCGAGAAGGCAGCAAAAGCACAAGGCTATACAGCAGCGGATATTGCAAAAATGAGAGAAAGAGTTTCCGCAGGTAATGAGAATGATCCTTCTTCGAAAAACAATCAAAATGATGAGAACGGATTGTCTCCTTCAAAAGGCGCGTCCAATAAATCTAGGATTGGGTTGAATAATTTAAGTAAGAAAAAAACAACTAATATGATTGATCCGTTAACAGGTTTACCTAAAAAAATGGACTTTTTATATGATGAGAATGGAAATGAAAATGAATTGCCTTTAACATTAGAAGAGCGCAAACTTTTAACGTATCCGCTGGATATTTACAATGATAGTTTAGTCTTACAATACAATAAATTACAAGTAAGAATTTCCAAGTTTTTAGATAAAAAAATATTTGGCGCTGATTTATTTAACAATGACAATTTAACTTTCGAGCCTGATATGCGCATAGCCACCCCAAAAAGCTATCAATTAGGGCCTGATGATGAATTAGACGTTCACATATTCGGAGATGTATTAGATAATTTCAAAGTTACATTAAGTCCAGAGGGTACCATAAAAATTCTAAATTTAGGCCCGATTTATATCAATGGATTGACCGTGGATGAAGCGACAGTCAGGATAGTCAGTCGCTTGCGCCAACTCTATCAAGGGCTAAATAAACCAGGAAGTGGATCATCTGCCCAGGTTACATTAGGAAATGTAAGAAGCATCAAAGTTACTTTGACCGGAGAGGTTAAATTACCGGGAACTTATACCGTGTCCTCTTTAGCGACCGTATTTAATGCCTTATATTTAGCGGGGGGACCCAGCAATAATGGTTCCTATCGAAATATTCGAATCATCAGAGGAAACAAAATCATCAGAACTTTGGATTTATACGACTTCCTATTGAGGGCCGACCAAAAAGATAATATTCATTTACAAGATCAAGATATTATTCGAATAGCTGATTACGAGAATAGAATTGAAATGTCGGGAGAAGTAAAGAGGCCCATGATCTTTGAATCTATTAAAGGGGAAACATTTAAAGATGTCTTAAGATTTGCGGGTGGCTTTACAGAGAAGGCTTATACCTACATGATCAATGTTCGCAGAAATACTTCTAGGGAATTAAAGCTTTTAAATATAACCCAAGAGGAAGTGGGTAATTTCTTGCCTCAAAATGGAGATAAGTATTCTATTGGCGCCATAATTGAGCGTTATGAAAATAAAGTAGAAGTTCAAGGCGCTGTTTTCAGACCAGGGATGTATGCCTTAGAAACGGGTCTCACTAGTATCAAAGAATTAATCAAAAAAGCAGAAGGATTAAGGGAAGATGCGTTTATGAGTCGGGCTACCTTAACCAGAAGAAAGGAGAATTTTGATCCAGAAGTCTTATCGATTGACCTAGGTAAAATTCTAAGAGGAGAAGTGGCCGACATTAATTTACAAAGAGAAGACGTTTTAAATGTCTTTTCGATTGGGAACTTAAGAGAGAAACGATTTGTCAATATCTTAGGTGAGGTTAATGAACCTGGCGAATTTGATTTTAAAGAAGGAATGAAGGTAGGAGATTTGATTTTAATTGCCAAAGGTTTCAAAGAATCCGCTAGTTTTTCTAATTTAGAATTGGCCAGACGAATCATTACCCACGGTAATGGAGATATATTAACCAATAAAATTGAAATCATTACGTTTGACATTGATGGAAACCTAAAACTTAGCAATGAAGGATCTCAGATGGAATTAAAACCTTTTGATATTGTTTCAATTCGTGTAGCACCTAATTATGAAGAACAAAGATCCGTGACAATATTAGGGATGGTTAATTATCCTGGGAGCTATGCCATTCAAAATAACAAACAAAGGATTTCTGATATTTTACTCAGAGCAGGTGGATTACGAACAGAAAGTTATTTAGAGGGGGCAAAACTTTTTAGGGATTCCACGACAGTGGGGGTTAATTTAAAAGAAATTATCCAAAATCCCGAGTCTCAAGAAAATCTTCAATTAATGGCAGGAGACCAATTGACGATTCCAAGACTATTACAAACCATAAAGCTCACAGGAGGCGTTCAAAATCCATTAGCAGTGTCATACAAAGAAGGATTCAATTTGAGAGACTATGTAGCCGAGGCGGGTGGTTATTCTCAAGATGCTAATAAAAAACTGACTTATATAACTTATGCCAATGGGGTATCCAATCAAATTAAGAGATTCATCATTTTTAAAAAATATCCCAAAATAAGTCCTGGGTCTGAAATTGTTATTCCTTTGATTCCTAAAAATGCTAAAAAGGGTTTAACGGCTGCGGAAGCTATAGGATTAGCGTCAAGTTTAGTATCCGTTTCCTTTGCTATCATTACATTAGTTAATAATTTACCAAAATAAATTTCATGTCAAACAACGAGAATCCAATTTCTAGGCCATTAGAGGACGACGAGATTTCAATCAATTTTGGTGAAATTTGGCGTGCGTTATTAAAGTATAAATTTGTTATTGCCATAACAGCTTTACTATTTGCAATATTAGGAGCTTTATACTCTTTGACTATCAATAATGAATATGAAGCCTCAGTAAAAATGGTTCCTGAATCGGCTGATAGTAAATCCGGAGGAAGTGGCGGTGGTTTAGGAGGCCTGTCTTCATTAGCTGGTTTAGCAGGGATTAATATTGGTGGTGCCACAGGTGTAGATGCAATCCAACCGGCTATGTATCCCAATATTGTAGCAAGTATCCCTTTTCTTCAAGAATTAGTTAATGCTAAAATTTATAATCCCAAAATAAAAAAATGGCAAGTTTTAAAAGATTACCTCAAAGAACATCAATCAAACGCTCCGATAAAATTATACGATAGTGAAAAACTAGAAGAGGAAAGAGCCAAAAAAGAATTATCAGACGCTGATCTAAAAGACTTAAATATTCCAAAAACCCCTGGACAAACCGTAGATTTTATTAACATTGGCTTAAAAGAAGCACAAATTTTGAATAAATTAAAAAATTATATTAAAGTTGAGGTGGACAAAAAGACCATGTTTCTTACCATTACTTGTACGCTTCAAAACCCAATTATTGCAGCCAATTTAACTAGCTTGGTACAAAATCAATTAACTAAATATATTGTAAACTATAGAACAGAAAAGGTAAGGAAGGAAATGGAATTTTTAATCTCTAGACAATCTGAAACTAAAAAAAGGTACGATCAAGCATTATTCACTTATTCAAACTACAAAGATCAAAATAGAAATAGATTTTTAAATGTAGCTAAGACTCAGGAGAAAAAATTACAATATGAAGTCGATTTATCTTTCAATTTATATTCAAGTATAACAAGTCAACTAAGTGAAACGCAAATTAAAGTGCAAAAAGAAACTCCCATCTTTAAGGTTTTGGAACCAGCACAGGTACCCCTTTCTAGATCAAGTCCCAAAAGAAGTTTAATTACTATCGGTGCGATGTTCATAGGGATATTTGTCTCCTTACTAATCGTGTTCTTTAAATCAGTCAACTTAAAAGAACTTGTAAGTTGATTAGATTCAATTTTTTAGCGTAATTATATTAATTGAGTTATCATCAATTTATATATCCAAACACTGAGAAATAATTAACGAAATCGATTAGTGCTCTCCCTATAAAATTAAAATTCCAAGCCAACAAAAAAGGCCAAATCAACGATTTGGCCTTTTTCTTTTAAAAATTATCTCTTTATTTCAATGTACGTTTCACTTCTTTCATTTCGTAGCATTCTAAATTATCTCCCACCTCTAAATCATTAAAGTTCTTGACAGACAAACCACACTCATAGCCAAACTTAACTTCCTGCACATCATCCTTAAATCGCTTTAAGGCCGATATCTCGCCATCATGAATCACGACAAAATCTCGTATTACCCGTATTTTATGCGCCCGCTTCACCGTTCCATCTAAGACATAACAACCAGCCACCGTACCTATTTTGGTAATTTTGAAAACATCCCTCACCTCGATATTCGATGTGATAATTTCTTCGAACGTTGGCGCCAACATACCCTCCATCGCGGCCTTAATTTCATCAATGGCCTGATAGATAATGGAATAATTGCGAATTTCAATTTGCTCATTCTCCGCTAATTTTCGCGCATTTTGAGAAGGACGAACTTGGAATGCAATAATCACCGCATCCGATGTCGACGCTAACGCCACATCCGATTCAGAAACCTGACCCACCCCTTTGTGTATAATTCTCACTTGGACTTCTTCTGTCGATAATTTCATTAATGAATCCGACAAGGCCTCCACAGAACCATCCACGTCACCCTTTACAATCACATTTAATTCTCGAAAAGTACCAATCGCCTTCCGACGACCTATCTCTTCTAAGGTTATATGCTTACGCGTACGCAATGTCTGCTCACGTAAAATTTGCTCTCTTTTATTGGCAATCTCACGCGCCTCACGCTCATTTTCTAAACACAATAATTTATCTCCAGCTTGTGGCGCCCCATTCAATCCTAATACTTGGACTGGAGTCGATGGACCCGCCTTCTTGATTTTTTGGCCATAATGATCAAACATCGCCTTAACACGGCCATAATTGTCTCCTGCCAACATCATATCACCGATTTTCAAAGTACCCGCTTGAATCAACAAAGTTGTCACATACCCGCGACCCTTATCTAATTCCGCCTCAATCACCGTACCTACTCCCTTTTTATTGGGATTAGCCGTTAACTCAAGCAATTCAGCTTCTAACAATACTTTTTCCAATAAATCATTGATACCTAAACCTGATTTAGATGAAATTTCTTGACTTTGGTATTTACCACCCCAATCTTCCACTAACATATTCATAGCAGACAACTCCTCACGAACCTTATCGGTATTCGCACCGTCTTTATCCACTTTAGAAAAAGCAAAAATAATAGGAACCCCTGCCACAATTGCATGATTGATTGCCTCCTTAGTTTGTGGCATGACTGAATCGTCCGCCGCAATCACAATAATAACAATATCAGTCACCTTAGCTCCACGTGCACGCATCGCTGTAAAAGCCTCGTGACCCGGAGTATCTAAAAACGTTACATTTTTACCTGAATCGGTCTCCACAGAATATGCGCCGATATGTTGGGTTATCCCACCCGCCTCACCAGCTGCCACTTTTGCCCTCCTGATATAATCCAATAAGGATGTTTTACCATGGTCAACGTGTCCCATAATCGTAACAATAGGAGCACGTGGCAATAAATCTTCTGGTAAATCTTCCACCTCTACTTCAATCGCATCAATCTCCTCCTCAGCAGAAACAAAACTTACCTCAAAACCAAATTCATCCGCAATGACCGTAATAGCCTCCGCATCCAATCGCTGGTTGATCGAAACAAACATACCCAAACTCATACAAGTCGAAATCACCTCATTCACAGATACATCCATCAACGAAGCCAAGTCACTGGCCGAAATAAATTCAGTTACTTTTAAAACTTTTGCTTCTTCATCCTCAGCCATCAAACGCGCCTCCTCTGCCTCTGCACGACCTTTACGCTTCTCTTTTCTCTTCTCAGCACCAAAACTTTGTTTCGCCGATGCACCTTGTAAACGCGCCATCGTCGCCTTAATTTGCTCCTGAATATCTTTATCAGATAACTCCTCTTTTGAAAGAGGCTTCGCTCCAGGGGCAGCTACAGCAGGTTTTTTACCAAAATCTTTTCCCTTATTCTGCGCGTTTCCACCAGCAGGTGCAGGACGATTTCCGCCTTCATTAGCCAAAGGTTTTTTCTCCTCCTTAATGATACGCTTACGCTTATGCTTATGCCCACCTCCTGATCGATCATTTTCAACTGGCAATTCGATTTTACCTAAAACGGTTAAACCTCGTAAGGTCTCTCCTTTGGCTTCAATCAATTGAATATCTATTACTTCTGGCGCAGCTATGATGGGGGCAACAGGCTTGTCAACTTCCTTTACCGGCTCTTCAATTACTTTCTCTACAAGCGCTTCCACCGGATTTTCCGCTGGGATAATATCCGTTTTCTTTACCTCAGCCACTGGCTTGGGTGCAAGCTTAGGCGCCACCGGATTTCCCTTTTTATCTAAGTCTATTTTTCCTGAAACGGTTAAACCTATTTGCTTCTCCTCCTCTTTAGCTACCTCCACTTTGGGAACCTCTACCACAGGAACCTCTATTTTAGGAATCTCCATAACGGGCTCCTCCACAATGACTTCTTCCACTACAGGTTTCTCCACCACTGGCGCCCGCACAGGTTCAGGCTTTTTCTCCTCAACAATAAGCTCAGGAGCCTTCTCAATGATCGGTTCTGCGGCCGGAATTTCGGCAACGATCTCCAAAGGCTTAACTACCTCTTGAGTTTCCAAAAGTTGCTTAACGCCAAATTCATTGGCCAATAAAGTCAATTGCTCGAAATTTAATTTCGCGTTCGGATTGTTGTCGACTTTATGGCCCTTAGCAGACAGAAACTGAAGGATCGTAGACGTTCCCACGTTTATTTGTTTTGCCACAAGGCTTAACCGCATTGTCTTTTCTTCTGCCATAAAAAATTAAAATACTATATAATAAATCTAATTTAATCTAAAACTTATTCAAACTCAGAACGTAAAATAGATAAAATATCCTCAATCGTCTCTTCCTCTAATTCTGTTCTACGCTCTAACTCTTCTTTAGATAAAGCTAATACTTGTTTTGCCGTATCTAAACCAATTTTATGAAGCTCCGCCAATACCCAAGCCTCAATCTCATTGGAGAATTCTGATAATTCAACATCCTCATCATCCAACTCATCCTTCGGCACATCACGGAAGACATCTATTTCATAACCGACCAACTTACCAGCCAATTTAATATTTTGTCCTCCTCGACCAATCGCCATAGAAACTTGATCCGAATTCAAAAACACAGAAATACGTCGGCGCTCCTTGTCAATCGTCATCGAATTCAATTTCGCAGGACTTAAGGTACGGGCAACCAACAACTCCAAATTTTCAGTAAAATTAATGACGTCGATATTTTCATTCTGTAATTCACGAACAATTCCATGAATACGAGATCCTTTCATCCCCACACAAGCTCCAACAGGATCAATTCGATCGTCATAAGACTCAACGGCTACTTTAGCACGCTCGCCCGGCTCGCGCACAATCTTGCGAATCGAGATCGTTCCATCATAAATTTCGGGAATCTCTTGCTCAAATAAACGCTCCAAAAACACCGAAGAAATACGAGATAATATAATTCGAGGCGTTCCATTCGCCATCTCTACTTTGTGAATAATCGCACGAATCGTCTCCCCCTTTTTAAAACGGTCTTTTGAAATCATTTCCGTTTTAGGCAAAATCAATTCATTGTCATCATTATCCAATAAAATCAATTCACGTCCTAAAATTTGATATACTTCCGAAGTCACCAACTCGCCAACCAAATCCTTGTACTTGTCATACAAACTCTCCTTCTCAATATCTTTAATTTTTTGAATCAAGGTTTGGCGCGCCGTTTGAACTACCCGACGACCGAAATCCTCTAGCTTGATCAACTCAGCTACCTCTTCGCCAATTTCAAAATCAGGCTCGATCAATTTAGCCTCAGCCAATGGAATTTTATCAAAATCCCAAATGTCTTCCGAGTTATCGTCGACAATCTCCCGAGTACGCCACATCTCCAAATCACCACTCTCTGGATTAATAATGACATTAAAATTCTCATCTGATCCGAATTTCTTACGAATCATCGTTCTGAAAACTTCCTCCAAAACAGAAATCATCGTCGGTTTGTCGATGTTCTTATCTCGAGCAAAATCCGAAAATGACGAAATTAATTCAACACTGTTCATTGCTATCTTTACGTTTTTTTATTGAAATGTTACCTGTACTTTTATTTTATCTACTGCCGCCAATTGGATCCATGAAGATTCTTTGGCAACTACTTTTTTATGCTTCACCATTTTTTCAATCAAAACTTCCACCGCCACATCCGTATAACCCATTAAAACGCCTAAAACCGGATCCTCCCCCACTAACCACACTTTAATTTGTCGGCCTACATTCTTCTTAAACTGCCAGCCATGGGTCAAAGGATAATCTAAACCAGGCGAAGAAACTTCTAAATTATACGCCTCCTCAATCCATTCATTTTCCTCCATGTGATGGCCCAATTTCCTGCTCAATAAAGCGCATTCTTCAATAGTCACCCCCTCCTCAGTATCCAGTAATATCGAAATCAACGTTCTCCTAGCCCCTTGTGTTACTTGCAGGTCAACCAAAAAAATAGGCCCTTTCCCTACAAAATCATCAATCCAAATTTTAATTTTTTGATTCAAATCACTCATCTCTCTAGGGCTAGAAAACAAAAAGAGGGATTAAAACCCCTCTTCGTTTCTCAAATTACAAATGTAAAGATACGCAAATATTTCAAAATACCAACAAATTATCCAATATCACCCCTTTTACGTGCAAAATGTTGATCATTTTTTAAGAAAAAATTTGTTAATTGCATGTCAAAATCACAAGATTTCACAAGAAAATTTTTACACTATGGCGTACGGCTTATTAAAAGGGAAAAGAGGTATTATTTCAGGAGCATTAAATGAAGATTCCATTGCTTGGAAAATTGCTCAAAGAGCACATGAAGAAGGCGCAACCTTTACCCTAACTAATGCTCCCCTAGCCATGCGCATGGGCGAAATCAATAAATTAGCCGAACAAACAGGTGCAAAAATAATCGGGGCAGACGCCACTTCAATTGAGGAATTAGAAAACCTGTTTGATGAATCCTTGGAATTCCTTGGAGGCCCTGTTGACTTCGTTTTGCACTCCATCGGCATGAGCACAAACATCCGTAAAGGCCGTGAATATAGCGATTTGAACTACGAATGGTTCCTGAAATCACTCGACGTTTCAGCGCTCTCTTTTCACAAAATGATGCAAGTCGCTCAGAAAAAAGATGCGATCGCTCAAGGAGGTTCTGTGGTAGCCCTTTCGTATATCGCAGCCCAACGATCTTTCCCCGATTATACCGATATGGCGCAAGCAAAGGCCATGTTAGAATCTATTGCGCGCTCTTACGGATATCATTACGGAAAAGCCAAAGGTGTACGCGTCAATACCGTATCTCAATCACCCACAAAAACAACGGCTGGAACCGGAATTAGTGGTTTCAATGCTTTTTATGAATATGCAAACCAAATGTCACCATTAGGAAATGCCACTGCCAATGATTGTGCCGATTATGTCATTACCTTATTTTCCGATTTAACTAAAAAAGTAACCATGCAAAATCTTTTCCATGATGGAGGATTTTCTTGCGTAGGAATCTCGGAAGAAATCGTAGAAAAAATGGAGCAGGGTCTAAAATAATTAATCATGAAACGTTTGCTCTTGATGATGTTTTCTAGCCTTTGGTTTCACCAAAGTATAGTTGCATTTCCTGCAGAACGTTTCCCCATTCCACCGGCATCAGCCAATCGCTTATTTTATATTCAAAGAAGCTCAAACGCAAATACCGTTGTTTATGATGCGAATATTTTACCGAATAAATCACTGAATCCCAACCAGCCCGTTCATACTTATTGGATTCGCTATGCGGACAATGGCCAAAAAGAAGAACTGAATTTGATTCAAAGAACACTCGCCTACGGATTATATACCAATAAAATAAAGAACGAAGTCAATAGCTTTGAAGGTTACTTTTTAGCCTACCGAAAGCGTAAATTTGTCGTCAAATTAAACGCTAAAAATCAAGCTATCGCCCTGTTTCCGATCAATGGAAAACTTCAGATTTTAGAACGTGTTTTTGTCAATGTGGACGAATCAGGCTTTACCCCCATTGTCATTTACATTGAACTATTTGGCAAAGACGAAGTGACCAATAAAGATGTCTATGAGCGCTTTAAGCCCTAATTTCTAAATGATAAAACCTTAATTTTGACATTAAATGAGTTTGAGCGGGGATGAAAAATAACCACCCCCCCCAAAAAAAACCATTAAAATTTCCAAAGTACGCTCGCTTGAATATTTCTACTTTGGCCCGTATAGCCATATAACTCCACGATTTCTTGACCTAAGAGATTTTTAACCATGAGCGAAGCATTCAAATTTTGACTAATTTGATATCCTACTTGTAACTCAGTCCAAACATAACTTTTTAAGATTTTGGGAACTGTTGAATAAATGGATTCGTCATAAAAATAATCCTTGCGTTCGCCAACAAACTGCGCCATCATCGAAAAATTTAATTTAGCATGGGCACGAAAAATAACTCGAGCTTGCAACTGGTTCGTAGGTCGCCTGATTAAAGAGGAATACGTGGAATCTTTCCCGTCAATTTTGTTGAGCATCGTCCCATTTAAATACGTATAGGAAACATTTGCTGTCCATTTCTTTTTCGAAAAACTCAATTCCGCCTCAAGGCCCCGGGTGGTTTGTTGGGACACATTTCCATACTTCCCATAAGGTTCCACAGAAATTGATTGGAATACAATTCCATCTTTTACTTCATTTTGAAATCCGACTAAGCGAGCATGAAAATCACCCATACTCTGCTCAAACCCCAATTCGAAGGTTTTTCCTTGCTCTGGTTTAAGTAGCAAATTCCCATAAGGAGAAAATAATTGATACAAAGATGGCGTTTTAAAGCTCGTGTAAAAATTAAAAAAGGCTTTGCCCGATTTCGAATATTTCCAATAAGGATTTACATTGAACGTAGAAAAATCTCCAAAAGTAGATTGACGATTCCAGCGGCCGCCAATTTCTAAGCCAATATTTGAATTCCATTCCTTTTGAATAGTCAAATAAGTGCCAAAAATAGATTGATTTGCTATGTTTTGGGCTAATTTGGGAGAATCATACCGACCATAAGAGCTGATAGAGAAATCCGATTGCTGGGTAGCTTGATTTTTATATTCAGCTCCCAAAACATATTCAATTTGATTTGAAAAAGTTCCTTTCAAATAGGCTTCAGCTCCCTGATTGACGCCCTTGTAAGTAGACTCGCTATAATTTGACCAAGCGTTTAAAGGAATATTAGTGGAATCATTTCGAAATACTCGATCGATGACATCTTGAAAGCCCCGAACAAAAAGGTCTCCCTGTTTTAGCTGATATTGCCATTGCAAGCGAATGGAATTAGATTTGGCTTTTGACGTATAGTCTTTATCATCCATAAATGGACCTGCATCCAAATTTCCTTGGTAAAATAAGGCTTGATAATTGACATCAAACAAGGACCTTTTCCCGATAGGCCTAGACCAAGTGAACGAAAGGGATTGTTGGCGCATCCCATCATTTTCCCCCTTTTTAAGGCTATCCTTCGCCGCAGAAAAACCATCGGTGGAATAATTTTGCACAGAAATCCCAAACTTATTTTTTGCAACACGTGTATTGACTTGAAGCTGCGTCCCATACGTTCCAAATCCTCCTCCTTGAAACAAAAGTGATCCGCTAGTCGCATCTTGACCAGACCTCTTGGTGACTAAATTAATAACGGCCGACATCGCATCAGAACCATAAAGCGTCGACTGCCCTCCTTTTATAATTTCAATTTTTTCTATGTTCGCCAAATTAATCAAATTCCAATCCATCACTTGGCTGATATGTGAGGGATCATTTAATGGGAATCCATCCATCAACAATAAGACATGACCTGTGCTGGCGCCTCGAACATAAATTTCTTGGTTAGAACCCGGCGCGCTGCGCGCGCCTACCACCGAGATCCCCACCTGCTCCTGCAATAATTCACCCAAACCCTTGCCCAAACTCGCACGAATCTGCTCAGAGGAGATGAGGGTGAAAACTTTGCCCGTGCGGGCCAACTTCCCAGCCAATTTTGGCGCGGAGACTTCCACTTCCTCTAAAATGATTACCGTGTCTCTTCCTGATTTAAGCGCTAAATGCGAGGGTAGATTCGAATGCGAATCATTCAAAAAAGCATAACTAGGCTGTATCATAAACGTGTTAGCCAATACAGAACCAGACTGTAGCATAAACGCAACAGCCAATACAGAACTAGACTGTAGCATAAACGCAACAGCCACCCGTGCAAAACCTTGCACTTTTTTAACAGAAAACATACATCATGCCCATTTCAGGGCCATAAAAAATGGAAATAAATCGAACGCTCAAGCTCAGTCCATCCTCCGTAGTCTAAGATCAAGTATCATTTAAGGCAGGTCTCCTGACTCATTTTCATTACCCTTCTTGCCTTCCCAGTTTCCCAGTGGCCTAATAGAAACGCTTTACGAAAATTTACAGTTGCGGGGACAGTACTAGATTTCAACTAGTTTCCCTATTATATGTTTGCCCCCTTTTGAAAGGAAGCACACACCCTAAACTGTTGTAAAGCTAAGCTAATTATCGCTTAAAAAAAATCTTTATCCCATTTGATCATCATCCTGATAAAATTTAAAATGATCAGTTAATTAATTCCATTTCTCGAAAAATCTAAGCTAATTGCCTCACTAAATAATTTCCATATGCCTGATCAAATACGATGTGCCTGGTGTTCAAATGACGCCCTTTACCAAGATTACCATGATTTTGAATGGGGAAAAGAATTGCATAACGACCATGCACTTTTTGAACTACTTAGCCTCGAAGGATTTCAATCGGGATTAAGTTGGATTACGATTTTAAGAAAAAGAATCCATTTTAGAACCCAATTCGAAAATTTCGACTACAAGAAACTTGCCCTTTGGACCGAAGAAAAACAAAATGAAGCCACCTTAAACCCCAACATCATTCGCAACAGACTCAAAATACAATCCGTCAAAACGAATGCCATCGCCTTCATGAAAATTCAGGAAAAATTTGGTAGCTTTGATCAATATATTTGGGAATTTGTGGACTTTAATCCCATCCTAAATCATTTCCATAGCCTAAAGGATTTACCTGTCAGTACCGAAATTTCCGAGAACATGAGTAAATCACTAAAGAAACATGGTTTCCGATTTGTCGGCCCGACCATCTGTTATGCTTTTATGCAAGCCAGTGGAATGTACATAGATCACACATTAGATTGCTTTTGCCACCCAATAAACAACCATGAATAACAGGATAGTCATTATCCCGACCTTTAACGAAATTGAAAATATCAAGGCTATCATCGAAAAGGTGTTGAGCCTGAAACCGATTTTCAATGTTTTGATCGTCGACGATGGCTCTCCCGATGGAACAGCCCAGGCCGTAAAATCAGTACAAAATGATCAACCTGCTCGCGTTTTTCTCATCGAAAGAAAAGGTAAAATGGGACTCGGAACCGCTTATATCGCAGGATTTAAGTGGGCCATTGAAAATCAGTATGATTTTATCTTTGAAATGGATGCCGACTTTTCGCATAATCCCAAAGACCTTATCCGACTTTTTTACGCCTGCGCAAGCCCCGAAGAATTAAAAAATGAAAACATGGAACCCGAAAAGGCTCAGTCCGCCGACATGGCCATCGGGTCTCGATATATCAACGGTGTCAATGTGGTTAACTGGCCCATGGACCGAGTATTAATGTCCTACTTTGCCGGATTTTATGTACGATTCATTACCGGAATGCCCATCCAAGACGCTACCGCAGGTTTCGTTTGCTACCGCAAAAAAGTCTTAGAAACCATTCCCCTAGACCAAATAAAATTTATTGGCTACGCATTCCAAGTGGAAATGAAATTCACCACCTGGAAATATAAATTCAATATCCTTGAAGTACCTATTATCTTTACCGATCGAAGAAAAGGCACAAGCAAAATGTCCACCAATATTTTCAAAGAAGCCATTTTCGGGGTAATCCAACTCAAAATAAATAGTTTGTTTAACCGATATCACCGAGCATCATGAGCGATGCAGCCCTCTATCAGACCCTAAAGTCGGTGCACATCATTCTGGTCACCTCATGGTTTGCGGGACTTTTTTACTTGCCTAGACTTCTCGTTTACCACGCAGAAGCTCAACAAAAACCCGAACCGGAAAAAAGTATCCTATCCCAGCAATTTGAGAAAATGGAGAAAATTCTTTTCAATGCCATCATGATACCCGCCTTTTGGCTCACCTGGGTTTCAGGAATTTCCCTAATCTATTTAGTTTGGTGGGATAGCTTTGGCCAACAACCTTGGTTGCACTTAAAATTAACTTTTGTCCTCTGCATCACGATCTATCACTTCTATTGCAGACACCTGATCCGTAGCTTCAGAAATCAAAATTTCATCCTTTCTGGAAATCAGTTGAGACTCTTTAACGAAATTGCCACCATACTGTTGGTAGCCGTCGTATTTATTGTGGTCGCTAAAAATACATTCGATTGGGTGTATGGACTTCTAGGCTTTGTGGCCTTCGCCATCGCCATCATGTCTGCCGTGAAAATCGTGAAAAAAATAAGAGAAAAATCTAACTAAGGGAACGATCCATTTCTCGCTTCACATCCTTTTCCTTAATGTCATCCCGCTTATCAAAACTTTTCTTTCCTTTGGCTAAGGCGAAATTCAATTTGGCATAGCCATTGTCCGAAATAAATAAGCGCGTCGGAATGATGGTTAAACCTACATTCTTTAATTCCTTCTGTAATTTCCCCAACTCGCGTTTTGACAATAACAATTTTCGATCTCGCAGTGGATCATGGTTAAAGTGAGTTCCCTCATCATACTTTGAAATATGCATGTTGCGCACATACAATTCCCCCTGAAAAAATAAGCAATAAGAATCCGTCAAATTCGCCTTTCCCTGACGAATCGATTTAATCTCCGTACCCATCAAAACCATACCCGCCGTAAACGTGTCTAAGAATGAATATTCAAAGGAAGCCCGTCGGTTTTTAATTTCAATCGTTTTAAGAATCTTATCCTTTCCCATTTCCTCTTACATAAAAAAAGCCACACAGTCGAACTGCGTGGCCTCCTCCAATCATTAAAATCTATTTATCGCCTTTCTTAGCAGCATATTCTTTGTTCAATCCCTCAATCATTTTTTGAGTTACATCCACTGACTCATCCGCAAATAAAATCCCACCGCCAATTTTCGAGTATCCTAATACAAATTCGTACTTATTCTCCTTGTTCACTTTGCCCACATATTCACGAATGTTATTGTATAATTCCTCGTTTTTCTTTGCCTGCTCTTGCCCTAATTCCGCTTGCTTTTGTTGGCTATATTGTTGCAACTCAGCTCCCTTTTTCTTCAAAGTCATGTCGGCAGCTTGTAACTCAGCTTGCGTCATCGCAGATGCTCGTTGCTGAATCGCTTGTAATTCAGATTGAAGAGCACGCTCTTTTTGACCTAGGTCCACTTGCAAACGGTATCCTTTATTTTCAAACTCTTTTTGAGCATCTTTATAAAACTGATAATTGTTTAGTAAAGAATCAGAATTAACAAAAACGATTCTTTTTCCATCGGCTGTAGAGGCACCTAAACCAGAACCAACAGAGCCTGCAGGCTTTAAAAACAAAAATGCGATGGCGATTGTTAAAATGCCTAGCCAAACATAAGGTAAATTTTTCACGTGTATTCTTTTTTTTAAGATGCTAATAGGGCCAAATATACAAGGTCTATATCGATTGTCCTAAAAATTTATTACTTGAATCTCAATTTAGCCCCAGCCCAAGCCCAAACACCACCGGTCAATCCACCAAAAAAACCGCTTAGCACATACAAAACCAATACACTCCCTCCTAGTGGAAATAAATTTGCCATCCTTCCAGGCAATGAACTTGGATGCTGGAGATTAATCCAATAAGCCGAAATTGCCCATACTAAAAAGCCCGAAA
The DNA here is from genome assembly GCA_945906795.1 of Spirosoma fluviale. Lineage (GTDB taxonomy): Bacteria > Bacteroidota > Bacteroidia > Cytophagales > Spirosomataceae > Aquirufa > Aquirufa fluvialis_F. Next base: position 3,429 of record CAMDRO010000050.1, on the reverse strand, counting down.
TCAGACCTAAAACAAAGGCATTTCCAGTAGGAAGACGCAGAATATAGGCCAAAAAAGCAAACAAAATTCCTAAAGCATACCATGGCAAATAAATACCAGCAATAGCCCCTATGACAACCATGATTAAAACAATGGCTAATTGATACGAAAAACTTAACGGCTTTCTCATGTTTATTTTTTGGTAGATAGTACAATTTTCTTACGCAAACGTCCTGAGACATCCTCCGGTTTTTCTAAATATAACAAGGGCCTTAACTCTCCTTTGGCCCATGTGTCAATCAAGTCGTCATAATGTGCACTCCCCGGGTTCCCCGACTGACCACCCGGATAAACTCCATGGGCTCTTGGTCTTCCCTCCTTAGACAGCTCAACAATCATACGCCAAGAAGGACCCGTCTTCGTTGTGGCGGCATTCACCATAGTTCCACCTCCGCCAATCGGGATATTTAACCTACTTAATGCATCCATGCCTGGTATTAAATGCCTCACTCCTGTTTGCTTGTGTTTATACCATGCCCATTCAGATCCCAAGGGACCATGTTTTTTAAGCAAGGAATCAATAGAAGCAGCAAATGAACCTGAAATGATTTCGGCCATATTCTCCTTCTTATTTTTGGTTTTTACATTGTCCCACCAAATTGCCTCAGGTTCATCTTGAATCATTTTCAGGGTTCGATCCATGGAAGGTCGATTCATAGGCACATTTTCATCTGCTGCAAATTCATCTGCCCAAATGGCATCTTGCAGCAAAAGAACCCAATTTTCAAAAATAGTGGCTCCTTTAGAATCTGCAGCATTTTGCAAATTCCAACGCTTTAATTCATCAGTCGCTTGGCCATAAATGCCTCCTGCTGGCAACTTCAATTTAGCGAGTAAAAGAGGCAATAAAGTGCGCGCTCTAATATTGAAATGATCATTTTGTAATCCCCTCAAAGAGTCCATCGTAATTTTAGACATCGCCTCTAAACGCTCATTGATACGTCGACCACGCTCGCTTGGTGCATATTGCCAACCCATGTAATAAGGATAACTAGGATCCACAGAACTTTGATTAGCCGAACTTAAAAAGCCACGTGCAGGATTTTTAGCATGGGGATTGTGTGGCTGAGGGATAAAACCTTGCCAATCTGCCTTGGGATCCGTTCCGTCCAACAAATATTTCCCATGGGTATAGGATTTAAGGGGGAACTTGCCATTCACCCACAAGGCAATGTCTCCCTGATTACTTGCAAATAAAAAATTCTGTGCCGGCGCTGAATAAAAAGTCAAGGCCTGAGCATAATCGGCATAATTTGACGCACGATTCAATTGATAAAAAGTAGTTGACTCCTGCGATTTTTCATGAGCCACCCAACGCAATGCGTGACCCACCGGAATATTCGACTTAAATGGTTTTTCATGACTCAAGTAGACCACAGGACCATGATGTGTAAAAAATATCGTGTCTACAAAACTTTCTTTCCCTTTGATTTTGAATTTTTCAATCCGTATCGTCGTTTTCTTCCAATGGCCATCATGCCAATATTCAGCCTTAGAAGCATCCTTGAATTTAACTTGGTACCAATCCAATACATCAGAACCCACATTGGTTACTCCCCAGGCCACATTTTTATTAAAACCCACGATGACGTTGGGCGTTCCAGGCATCGTAGATCCATAGACATTTACCCCCGGAGCCACTAATTGTATTTGGTACCAAATAGAAGGTAATGACAGAGTTAGATGTGGATCATTTGCCAACATAGGCAATCCTGAAACCGTTTTGTTTCCTGAAACCGCCCAGTTATTAGACCCGATGTTTGGATCTTTTTCAGGGGTTTTCATCGCACTTCCTAGGCCAATGAAATCGGCGGGACTTTCTGGAATAGGCACCGGCTTGAAATCCCTAGGTGTCCCCACCGGGATAATCGGGCTTTCCACAAATGGGTAATTAGGAAATAAATTTTCGGCAATATCCTTCCCATATTTCCGAAGAATGTTGGTCATCTTCAAATCATCAGTCCCTGAAGCTAACACAAACGACATATTCTTTAAGAAAAGTGCACTCTTAATCGGCGTCCATTTTTCAGGCGCATAATTCAGTAATTTATATTCCAAAGGATAATTACGTTCCGTCAAACTTTCAATGTAGGCATTGACCCCATCCGAATAAGCTTGCAAAGTAACTGCCGCTTTGGGATCTTCTTTCATTCCCTCAAAAGATTTTTCAGCTCCATAAACCGCCCCCATCCTGCGTTGGAACTGATCCGAAACCATCCCCTTCTCCCCCACAATCTCAGAAATTCGACCACCAGCAAAATGCGTTTGAAATTCCATTTGCCACAAACGGTCTTTGGCCGTCAAATAACCCTGCGCTAGATATAAATCGTGATCATTTTGAGCAAATACGTGTGGAACAGCCATTTCATCATAAACCACTGTGACCACTTGTTCCAAACCTAGAATTTGCAAATTTTCTTCGGTTAATTCACCGGATTCAGGAGCCTCCGCATTGACCCAAAATCCATGAAAAGGACTTATTAATTTACCTAAAGGAGGAAGGGTTCCCCAAGAATTGTGCAAAGCGTATGTCCAAATAATGGCCAAGGTAAGCGGGAGAATAGATTTAATGTATTTCATGAAATGAATGGCAAAAAAAATTTGAAGATTTTATTTAATTTTAAAAAGACAATCTTACACATTTGTCACATAATGCCCAAATAATTCATATTTTTAATCTCTAAAAGATTTTTAAACTTGAAAAGAAGAACATTCCTCCAAACCAGTGGTCTTATCAGTGCCGCAACCATCCCATCAAAACCGAACTCCTCCCAGGCATCCGTGGCCAACGAGCCACTCGTCATTGCTACTTGGAAAAATGAAAAAGGCACTCAAGCCGGTTGGGATAAAATGATGCAAACGAGCCGAGCCTTAGATGGAGTGGAAGCCGGAGCTTGGGTTCCTGAAGCGGATCCCAACGAAACTTCCGTAGGATATGGAGGACTTCCAGACCGAGATGGCCACGTTACCTTAGATGCTTGCATCATGGACCACCTGGGAAATGCAGGTTCTGTCACATTTTTAGAAGGCATTATGCATCCCATTTCAGTGGCAAGAGCTGTGATGGAAAAGACTCCTCATGTGATGCTTTCCGGTGCCGGCGCATTGAAATTTGCCTTAGATCAAGGATTCAAAAAGCAAAACTTACTGACAGATGCGTCAAAAAAAGCCTGGGAAAAATGGAAAAAAGAATCTAAGTATAAGCCCATCGTCAATATTGAAAATCATGATACCATCGGCCTATTAGCCTTAGGGAAAGCTGGAGAAATAGCAGGTGCCTGCTCCACCAGTGGATTAGCTTTTAAAATGCACGGGAGAGTGGGCGACTCCCCGATCATCGGCGGAGCGGTTTTTTGCGATGATGAAGTGGGTGGTGCCTGCGCCACAGGA
>CAMDRO010000049.1 GCA_945906795.1 Spirosoma fluviale | reverse complement strand
TTTTAATAATGAAATCAAATTATTTATTCAATGAAAAAAATTAAAGTAGCTATTAATGGTTTTGGTCGCATAGGTCGGCTTACTTTTCGCAGATTGCTTGAAAAGGAAAATGTGGAGATTGTTGCTATCAATGATTTAACTGATAATGCGACTTTGGCGCATTTATTGAAATACGACTCAGTTCATGGTCGTTTCAATGGCACTGTTAGTTCTGATGCGGATAGCATTACAGTTAATGGTAAAGCAATTAAGTCTTTTGCTGAGCGTGATCCTAAATTATTACCTTGGGCTTCTTTAGGTATAGATGTAGTTTTGGAATCTACAGGTAGGTTTATTGATCAAGATGGTGCTGGTCAGCATTTAACTGCTGGTGCGCGTAAAGTTATTATCTCTGCTCCTGCTAAAGGTGATATTCCTACTGTTGTATTAGGTGTTAATGATGAAACCTTAACAGATGAGATGACAATAATTTCAAATGCTTCATGTACGACCAACTGTTTAGCTCCAATGGCTAAGGTTTTAGATGATACTTTTGGCATTGAAAAAGGATTCATGACCACTGTTCATGCTTACACAGCAGATCAGAATTTGCAAGATGCTCCTCACTCAGATTTACGCCGTTCTCGCGCAGCTGCTTATTCCATTATACCTACTTCGACCGGAGCTGCTAAGGCTGTTGGTTTAGTTTTACCTCATTTAAAAGGTAAATTAGATGGTAATGCGATGCGTGTTCCTACTCCAGACGGATCAGTTACAGATTTTACTGCTTTATTGAAGCGTGATGCTACTGTTGCTGAAATTAATGCGGCTTTAAAAGCGGCAGCGGATGGCCCTATGAAAGGTATATTAGAGTATACTACAGATGAGATTGTTTCTATCGATATAATTGGAAACCCACATTCTTGTATTTTAGATTCTAATTTGACTACTGCTATGGGTAATTTAGTTAAAGTAGTGGGTTGGTATGATAATGAATTTGGCTATTCTTCTCGTGCAGCAGATTTAATTGCTCGCGTAGGATAACAATCATAATATGATGATAATAAGAGGTCTAAGAAATTAGACCTCTTTTTTATTGATGGCTCTTAGGTAATTGATCGGAAATCCTTTTTCGTAGAAAATTTTCTCAAACCTTGTTTTTATTCCAAAATGATCCTTATTCCATCTAGATTCATATAAATCATTTGTTTTAGCTATGATATCAAATTGATTTAATGTAAGGGTGTCAACGGAATAATCAAAAAAAGGAACGGAATCTGTTTTGATATGCAGAACTCCATCGGGCTTTAATACCTTCTTATACTTGTTTAAAAAATTGGGATGCGTTAACCTTTTTTTCTCATCTCGATCTTTCCCTCTAGGATCCGGAAAAGTAATCCAAATTTCATCTACTTCATTTTCTTCAAAAAAATCATCGATGAATTGCATCATAATACGTAAGTAGGCCACATTGTGTAGTTTTTCTCGTTGGGCTATGACTCCGGCGGCAGCCAGCCGATCGCCCTTAATGTCAATCCCAATAAAATTCTTATCTGAAAATATTTTGGCTAAACCATTGGTATATTCACCTCTTCCACAACCTAACTCTAACACGACTGGGTTATTGTTTAAAAATTGCCTTGTTTTCCATTGTCCCTTTTGTTGGCCAAAATCTGGTTTAGTATGTTGAACGACATTATTTAATGCCTCAGCCCACTCATATTTTATATTCTTATTTCTACCCACTAACTTATTTCGTCTATTTCTGCAACTAAATAGGTGCTTCCGGTCACCAACATAATATCATCTTGGGCCATTTTACTTTTTACAAAGGCAATGGCTTCATTCACATCCTCGATAACAGTTCCCATTAATCCATTTTTTTGAGTAATTGATAATAAATTGGAAGCTTTTAGCGATCTTGGATTATTCGATTCACAAAAGATATAATGTGCATTTTGGGGCAATATTTGTAAAACTAAATCTAGATCTTTATCAGCCACCATGCCTAAGATGATCCATAACTTGCCTTTTAATTCTTTTTTTATCTGATCCATTAATAAACGAATACCACTTTCATTATGGGCCGTATCCGCAATTATTTTCGGTTCATTGCTGATTATTTCATACCGGCCTTTTAATTGGGTATTTATTCGACTATTTTTTATCCCCATCGCAATCTTTTCCTTATTCAAATCGATAATCCCCATGGAGTGCAATTGGCCACACCAGGCCAACACACCCATCAGGTTATTGATTTGATAAGTTCCTAAGTATGGACTTTCTATATTGAATTCGCCAAAATGAATACTTTCTAAGATCAAGTCTAAGGTCTGTCCACTCGAAACCTGTAATAATTTAATGTCTTCTTTGGCAAATTGGATAGGTGCATGGTCATTATTCGCTTTCTCTAAAAAAATATTTGAAATTTCGGGTTGGTATTCACTGATGGTCACCGGTATCCCCTGCTTAATTATTCCCGCTTTTTCGTAGGCAATTTCTTCTAATGAATTTCCTAAAATATCTTGGTGATCATATCCAATATTAGTGATTAAACATCCCATTGGCTTAATGATGTTAGTGGAATCGAGTCTTCCTCCTAATCCTGTTTCAATGATGGCCCAGTCGACTTGCTGCTCTTTAAAATAACAAAATGCCATAGCGACCGTCCATTCAAAAAAAGAGGGACTAACCTCTTGTATGATATTTTTTTTGTCGCTGACAAAAGAGCTAATCCACGCTTTTGAAACCTCTATCCCATTAATTTTAATTCTTTCCGTAAATGATTTTAAATGTGGTGAGGTATAAAGTCCTACCTTGAATCCATGTTCCTGTAAAATCGAAGCTATAAAATGAGAGGAGCTTCCTTTTCCATTGGTTCCCGCTATATGCAAGGATTTAAATGAATGTTGTGGATTATTTAACTGAGCACACAATGAGACAATGTTATCTAAACCAGGCTTATATGCTTTTTTCCCTTCCCGATGAAATACAGGCAAGGAATGATACAGAAAATGGATTACCTCATCATAGGTCATCTCGTAGGCCAATATGAATTAATTGGTAGGAACTATTCGAATCGTTTTTAGGCCGCTCGCACCCTCCCTTTTTCCTTCATCCTTCGGCTGGAACTTCGCTCCCTTGATTGCTTTCTTGTATTTTTCAGCAAGAGATAATTTAACATTTGTTTTTTCAATACGAATTTCAGTTACTAGACCTTTTTCATTGACACGAATAAAGAATGTTATTTCACCTGTTTCGTTTCCATTGTCAATCGAGCTGATGACTGAAGTAGGGAAAGTCCAGTTTTGAGCAATCGGTTTATCGCCAACCCCGAATCCACTGCCATTTCCTGATCTAGATCCTCCAGCGAACCCATCTTTTCCTAAACCGGTACCTGATCCTGAAGAGGTTGATTTAGCTGTTCTTTTACCCAGCGTAAGATTTAAATCTACCACTGGTTCTTCTGGAACAACTTCTTTAGGTGGCAGCACAACGGTCGCTTTTACCGTAACTGGACTTTCTACATTGCTCGTTATCGGAGGAACGGTGTTTTGTTGGATTACCTCAGTCTCTGATTGAATAATCTCTTTCTTTTCTTCTAATTTGGGACTTGGAGCCTCCTGCTCAAACGAGATTTCCCCCTTTGATCCTTCAGGTTGGAGCACCATGGGCGCATTTGGATTTTCATTCCAAATTTTAACTGACCATATAAGCAAAAAAAGCAATCCATTGAATATGATTGTAATAATCAACGCTTTAACTTGATTTTTACGTTCTAATTCTCTTTGTGCCTGGTAACTAACGTTCATATTAATCTTTTTTAAACACCCAAATGTCTATTTTTTTTTCTTTTTTCAAATTAGCCGCTTCTACATAGGCCAAATCCATATTTTTAGCGATTCCTAAACTAATCCTATAATAAGTTTCATTTTCTAGCTTAGGTAAAATAATCGCGTCCTGAAAACCCTTCTCAATAAGTTCAGCTTTTCCTAATTCTGCTTTTTCCAGGGTTTTAAAGCTGGCGGCCACCAAGAAAATGTGATCGGAACTTTCTACACCTTTTGGGTTTACCACTGTTTTCAACACTTCATTTTCCAACTTATTCTCATCTAGAACGTTTAAATTACTAGGTTTAGAATTTGTCATGGCATTTTTTGCCGGTAGAATTTTTATTTGCTTTTGTTCTTTTTTAATTCGTATCGTCAATGGCGAAAAGGAACTACTCACAAATTTTGAATTAGGTTCAGTTAAAATATAAGCCCCCATTCCGCCAACGATGAACGCTAAAAGTATATAGGCGTAAAATTTCGTTGTGATTTTTCTCGGTTCTTGCACTTCCTCAACCTCCTCTTTGGTCTGCATTGGAAGATCCTCTAGAGATTTTTCGATCGGCGCTTCAATCAAAACAGGCTTTTTACGCACACCCGTCGAGACAGGATATAGGCCAAATTGGTCTAAATCATAATTGAACGTTTGATTGGGTTCGAAAATTATTTTAGATTCTTCTGTTAATGAGAAGGTCCCTAAATTTCCAAAGGCCAATGGCTGATTTTTTCTTAAACCATCCTTCATTTCTTTCCCAAACGCTGCCACTGATTCAAACGCCTTTTTTTGCGAAATAACATATTGCTTGGCAATGTGCATCGCTAATATCCCATCATCTGATTTTAATCGTTCATTAAAAGCAATGGATTTCTTTCTTGGATAAATAATAGCCTCTTTCTCGTCAAATTTAAAATCCTGTACATTGATCACAAATCCCCCAAAATTGGGTATGATCACACAATCATGCTCTAGAAGCAAGGATTCAATCGCCGATATAAAATCAATATGTTGCATAACTAAAATGAATAGGCCACTCCCACTGTGTAATTTAAGCTTTGTTGAGGATAAAATAAATAGCGTTCGTAACTTTTTCCTAAAATATTATTAGCACTCACAAATGCATTGAATTTTTTAGTGATTAAATAATTCACTTTTAAATTTAGGTCAACAATATCTGACATCTTAACCGCCAGCCCATTTCGGGGATTAAATCCATATAAACCCCCTAAATAAAACACATCGGGTGAAACAATGATTCGATCTTTAAAGGTAATGGAGTTAGTAAAAGATAAATTCATCGCTGGCTTGTGAAAAGGTTTCTCTAGCGACCCTAAATTTTCATACGTATTGAAATCATATTTTAAGATGGATAAAATCTTATCAAAGATTTGATAATTAATCTGACCTGATAAATTAATGACTTGGACCTTTTTATCACCACCCGCATAAACCACATCAAAACGTGAGGAATCAGCCTTTGACGCCATAAAAAATCCTAAATTACTATATTCAGAATACCCGAATTTTATTTCAAAATCAAAATTACGCTCATTGGATCCCTTAATACCCCCATAAATATTGCTGGACTGTATGGTGTTTTTTAACATGATATTATTGGCCATCCAATTATTTTCAGACACAAACTGATTCATGGAATTAAAATAAGTATCTGCACCAAAGCCCGCAAAAATATGAACAAAGTCGGTCGGTTTGATATCCAATTTGACCACAGGAAATAACCTAGTTTGATTTAAGGATAAATTTTTATCCTTTTCGTTGGATATATTAATACCAGCAGTGACGGACACGCGATTGTTTTTATAATTAAAACTAGGACGCACCCGATACAATTCGCGCCGATTATTATTGGAACTCGTGGTAATTTCAGATAAAACCATATCTCCATTTAAATAGGCAGAAATTTGATCTGTTACATGCAATACCGATTGGATTTTACTTTCCCATATCCACTCTCTATTCTCAAAACTAGTCGATAAATAATTCAATCCTGAAGTCGCCGTATAATCGTATTTGGCATCTTTTTGGGCATTTCCTATGCTTCCTGAATAATGGAATTTATTGTAGACAATATTTAAATCATTTAAATTACCAGTGAACTTGCTTTCATCTCTTCCATAAAAATTAGCTTCAGTTCTTTTAAAGCCAATAGAACCGTCCAATAAATAATTTCCCGTAAAGGTTTTACTGTATAATTTAACTTCATTTTCATTTCGTGCAGAGAATGCAGTGCCAACGGGCCCCCTTCGATTCGCATCGTGATTAATGTAAATACCTTGATATTGATTCTCTTTAGGAGATAGCCCAAAATGTCCATTGATCAACGTATGCCCATAATTACCCGCTCCCACTTTGATCATATTTTTAAACTTGGGTCCATAAGACGAAACTAATTCATCTCCTTCGCGAGGGCCTATAATGGACGTCGTTAAAATAGCTGGACTTTTGACCTCCCATTTCCTTTCGACAAAATCATACTTCATCTTTCTGCCTTTATTGGTATTCTCAACCTCCTCTAAGGCTTCGAAATTTCTCGATATTTCAGGCTTGAGTTCGATCTTACGCTCTTTCTCCAAAATAATATCATCATTCTGAATGTTCCCCTCTTTTTTTTGTTGGCCATACACGATCGATTGCATACCTACTAGTATCAGTAAAAACGCGAAGAATAATGTGGTCTTTTTGAGTTGGATTGTCATATTCATTACTTAATGGGTAGACTTTTTAATTTGTTTTTGGCTAATTCGATGACTGCCGTATCACTGGAATTGTCAATGACCGACTTTAAAATAGCTTTTGCCTGAGGTAGATTCTTCATGTAAACAAAGTTTTCGGCTAATAAAATATATGATTTACCAATCACCGCGTCAGACGCTTCCGCAAATTCATTTTTGAACTTCGTCGTAATCATATCATTTGACTCTTTGTACTTACCTTCTCCACTCAACAAAATGGCTAATTCATACTGCGCCTCAGCTCCTATTTCATTTTTATCTAAGCTAATGACTTTGGCTAACCATTGTCGCTTCGATCCAATTTGAGTAGAATCACTGGTATATAAATTGGCTAATGAGCGGGCCAACTTCGCTTTTTCTTCTTTCGTAATAATACTTAAAGGCTCCAATTCGGTTAATAAGGAAGCAATGGAATCTACATTTTTAGCTTCGTAAGTAATGGCAATAATTTTATTAATTGCCATGGATTGTTGGTCTGCTTCGGCATTTTTCGACTTAAACATTCGATAAAAATGAATAGCTTCTGAGTATTTTTTTTGTTCCAATGATAACTCAGCAGCTCTCACAATAACTTTATTGACCTGCGGATGTTCATTTTGATCCATTACTTTTTGATAATATTGAATGGCTGTTAATGTGTCATTTATTCGATCTGCTGCATCTGCGACTAAATAATTAGCCTCTACAATATTTTCATTGGTCGGATATTTTGAAATAAAATCCTTTAATGATGTGATGGCAATATCAAACTTCTTTCCTTCATAGATTGCTCTTGCAGCCCCATACTTTAAATCAACGGCATCATTTTCAGATTCTGATTTATTAGTACTTTGATAGGCTTCCAATACTTGGCCAAATTCTTCCGGCTTACCCACTTTAATTAAATTTTCTTGTAGGCCAACTAAAGCATCTTTGGCAATTTTTTCCGCCGTAAATTCATTGACGATTCTTTTATAGTCTAAAATAGCCAAATCATATTTATCGCTATTCGTATAGGATTGTGCTCTTTTGAAAATTGCCTGAGCTAAAAACTCACTCGTTTTTGTTGCTGAGATTATTTCAGTGAATCCCAAAATAGATTCTGCATATTTGGCGGCATTAAACAATATCAAATTCTCTTGATAAAAAGCTTCATCCGCAAATTTAGAATCAGGAAAACCAAGTCTTACTTGTTTCATCGCTGCCCTAGCCTCATTGCCACGATTTAAGTAAATAAGTGTCATCCCCTTCTGAAATAAGGCATAATCCTTTTCCGTTTTTGCTATATCGGCCGCTTGACTGTAATAATTTAAAGCATCTTCATATTTTCTTGAGACCAAATAGGTATCTGCAAGCCTCAATAAAATGGTTGGATTATTTTTTGCATTGGGCGTCAACTTTAACCGATCTACATACGTTTTAAATAAAGTGTTTGCTTTACTAAATTCCTTGGTGTTGAAATAGGCAAAGGCTAAGCCAATTCTAATTTTCTGCACAAACTCCTCCGATTTATTCGAACTTGACATTAATGGCGTATAAATTTGAATGGCCTCGTCAAATTTCTTTTGGACTGAAAGTGATTCAGCCTTCCCTAATAAAGCTTTTAATTTTATATCCTCTTTTTCAGCGTACAAAATTGCCTCGTCGAAAAATTTAATCGCAGGTTCAAATTGGTTATCATTATATGACCTTACCCCTAAATTATACGATAATGTCTGATAGGCTAAGTTGAGCTTAGGTGACCGATTGCTAATTCCTTTTAAATAATTAACAGCTACTTCTAAATTATCAGAATTAATAAATGCATCGGCGACTAATTCAATGGCTTCCTCCGCATATTTACTTTTCGGAAATTTAGCATTGAAGGCTTGAATTTCATTAATTGTCTCAGATCCTTTTCCTAAATCCAATAATACTTTGGCATAATTAAAATAGGCATCTTCTTGAATCGCTGGATTAAAAGCTAGACTTCTCGCAACCTGAAACGCATCTAAAGTGGCCACTAAATTTCCAGCACTTAGTTGGGCCAGTGCCGTCGTAAATGCTGCATATTGCCCCAATGAGTCTTTTTTAGCCACTAAATCCTTTAATGTAACTGTGGCTTCATTATACTTTTTAGTTTTAAATAAAGAAAATCCATATCGATATTGGGCTAATGGACTGAACTTTGAACCCGTCATTTTCCCATATGCCTCATAACTTTTAATCGATTTGTCAAATTGATTTAATTGAAATTGCACATCGGCTACCAACAAGGCCAATTCATCCAATCTATAACCTGTATTCTTTTTTGCTATAATCGGTTCGGCATATTTTAATAATTCAGAGAATTTAGACTGGTTGAAATAACATAAACCGATCCAATTAGGGATCTCTTTTCTGTATTTACTACTGGCTTCTGCTTTGGCAAAATCAATGGCAGCCTCTCCATATCTTTTTTCTCCAAAATTGATTACCCCTGCATAATAAGAAGCCGAAAGCGCATATTCCTCTTCAGGTTCTACTTTTATTTCATTAAATACGGGTAAGGCTTCTAAGTATTTTTTTAATTCAAAATAAGATATGGCCAATTTGAATTTGGCTTCTAAATTGGTCTCCGAGGATCTACTTAGGTATTTTATCGCTTTGGCATAATCTCCATTGTCGTAAAAAAAAGTACCCATACCCCTTAATAATTTAACGGCCTGCGGATGTTCCGGGTTATTGGCGATAAATCGTTCCGCTAAAATTTCTGCCTCGGGCTGACTCATGTATAAGGAGCACATCGTCATGTAATATTCGGCGAGTACTTTTTGACCCGATTGCTCATTGCTTAATGGCTCAAGACTTCCTAGATATGCGGAAAATTCTTCTCGAGCCGCTACATAATTCTTTGAATCAAAGTATTCCTTCGCTTGTCTGAAATGTAGTGTATGATCTTTGAAACTTAATGTTTGCTGGGCTATGGAGCCAAAAGAAATAAATAAAAGAAGTAGGTTAGCCAGCCAGCCAATGGGTATATTTTTCAATTTCATTGTAAATGATTACAGCATTCTGATTAAAACAAAAATACGATTTTTCTTCAAAATTATTGTGCAACCTAAATTTTATTTTTACGACTATTTTACCAAATAATCAGTATTTACTTTAACAATTGAGGTATTTATTTAATTTTACACAAATTGAATATTCACCAATAAAATAATACATATGCAAACGTCCAAACTTAAATCATTTGTGCTCGCTTTGGGCGTTTTTTTCTTTACTTATCCCCTTTTATCAAGTCCTATTAGTCATTTAATCAAAATGCCTGATCCACAAACTCATTATTTTGAAATCACCACGACGGTTGACTTGTCAAATACATCCTATAAAAAGCCTTTCGTAGACCTAAAAATGGCTGCTTGGACACCCGGATCCTATTTAATCAGGGAATTTGCTAAAAATTTAGAAGCGGTTAAAGCTGAGGCCAATGGTAAATCCGTTACGATTTCTAAAATTAATAAGAGCACTTGGCGTGTGGCATTAGGTGCAGCTACTAAGAAAATCCAAGTAACTTATCGCGTGTATGCCTTTGAGTTATCCGTTAGAACCTCGTTTTTAGATGATTCACATGGCTATATAAACCCGGCAAGCGTCCTTTTATATGTTAATGATTTTTCAAATCTTCCTCAGGATATAAGCATTGAGCCTTTTAAAAACTTTAAAGTGGTTTCTACTGCTTTAAAAGAAACGGGAAAATTTACCTATCAAGCAAAAAATTTGGATGAATTAATCGACTCCCCTATTGAAATAGGAAACCATCAAGTTTGGGATTTTAAGGTCAATGGAATCCCACATCAAATTGCCTTTTATGGTACGGCAAAAGTTGACTCGGTAAAATTTGTCGCTGATGTGACTAAGGTATGTGAAGAAGCCCAAAAAGTGATTGGCGAACATCCATGTGATCATTATTTATTTATTATGCACAATATAGGCCGAGGAACAGGTGGATTGGAACATTTATATTCTACCACATGCTCGGTTTCGAGGTCGGCCTATGAAAGCGAAAGAGGATATCAAGGTATTTTAGGTTTATTGGCTCATGAATATTTTCATCTTTGGAATGTGAAGCGCATCAGGCCTAAAACACTGGGACCCTTTGATTATGAGAATGAGAATTACACACATAATTTATGGCTTTCTGAAGGCATGACCAGCTATTATTCAGGTGTTATCTTACAAAGGATGGGAAAAATCTCAAATCAAGAGTATGCCAATCGCGTGGCTGCAGAAATTTCATCGGTCGAAAATACGCCAGGAAGCCATCTTGAATCTGCCGCAGAAGCAAGTTGGGATGCGTGGATCAAATATTACCGTCCGAATGAAAACTCGCGTAACCAAACAGTTTCTTATTATGACAAAGGTTCTTTGTTAGGGTATGTCTTAAACGCATGGATTATCAAATCTACTCAAGGTCAAAAAAGCATCGATGATGTTTTCAAATACCTTTATCAGGCCTATTATAAAAAACTGAACCGAGGATTTACGGATGCTGAGTTAGAAGATGCCTTTTCAAAAGTAGCAGGTAATCCGGCAAAGCCCCTTTTTGAATCTTATATTTATGGAGTTCAAACGCCCGATTACCAAAATTTATTTAATGAATTTGGATTTACTTGGTCTAATACTAATGAAGGGAAATCAATTCCCTATTTAGGATTTACGGCTATGGCCGGTAAAATAATGTCTGTTTATCGGGGCGCGTCTGCCTATGTGTATGGATTGAATGTAGGCGATGAAATCGTGTCGGCTAACAAAGCCAATTTTGAAGGTGTAGATAAGTTATTGGCCGATAAAAAAGTGGGGGATTCCATTTTATTTATGGTCAAAAGAGATGGTTTGGAGCGCAGTTTTATAGTGCCGGTCCTACAAAGCCCCATGCTTGCTTTCTCTTTGACAGATCAAAAAACGCTTACAGAGAATCAGAAAAAATTACGATTAAAATGGTTGGGAAGCCTTTAATTCCCTAAATTTTGTGACATCGCTTCATACATATTTTTGAAATTTTGTATGATGGTATTTTGAAAGGAGGAGCTGGTTGCCAGCTCCTCTATTTCTTTTTGGTCTGAAAAATCCATGATTGAAAATTTGAAACTTTGCTCTAATTCTGGCGTTTCAAATTTCAAGATATACTTTGAATTCCATTCAAATAAGGATATTCGCATGGAATCATGAGGGATTTCTTTGATAAAATGCATTAATCCTCGATGATTTTGATGCTTTGGATCGCATCACCCTCTCTAATTTGGTCAATCACGTCTAGTCCTTCTATCACTTTGCCAAAACACGTATGTTTGCGATCTAAATGGGAAGTATTATTTCTTGAATGACAAATGAAAAACTGAGATCCACCTGTATTGGGTCCTCTGTGGGCCATCGATAAAACGCCACGATCATGGTATTGGTTATTCCCAGTCAGTTCGCAAGGAATACTATACCCTGGACCTCCTCCGCCTGTTCCATCAGGATCACCTCCTTGAACGACAAAATCAGGGATCACACGATGAAAAGTCAATCCATCATAAAATCCATTTTTAGAAAGGTCTGTGAAGTTTTTTACATGGATGGGGGCATCATCTGCGTAAAATTCAATTTTCATTAACCCTTTATCGGTTAACATTTCTGCGTATGCCATATTGATTTATTATTTTATTAGGCTACAAAGATGCGAATGAATTTTGAATTATTTAAATTGAAAACAAATTCAGTATTAGATTGATTATATAGCATGAAGCAAATTTTCTTAGTGATTCTTTCCACCTTGATTCTTTTCGCCTGTGATTCAGAAGCGGATAAAAAAGAGGCTACCCAGTTTTTCCTACGTGGAAACCAAAAATTCAAAGAAAAGGAATATTATGAATCTATTAAATGGTACTCGGAAGCTATTTTAAAACAAAGTAAATTTTCGGACGCCTATTATAATCGAGGTTTAGTATACCAAAGCCTCGATAAAAATGATGAGGCAATAGCCGATTTCCAAAAAGCCTATGAATTAGATCCCCAGTTTTCGGCTGCACTTTCTAAACAAACTGAATTACTTCAAAATCTTCAAAAATTTGATTTAGCCCTTGAATCTGCTGCCAAACTGGTTAAAAACTTTCCAGATTCTTCTTCATTTTGGTCTTTACAAGGGGATATTTACTTGCAGAAAACCTTATACAATGATGCTCTAGCTTCTTATGAGCACGCTTTATTATTGAAACCCAACGCGGTTGAGACTTTGATCAATAAAGGTATTGTGTATCAAGAACTAGGCCAATTGGATTTAGCGGAAGCTTCCTTTAAAAGTGCTTTAGCTACTGGGAAATATAAGGACTTGATATACAATAATTTAGGGTATTTGGAAATCCAAAGGAGGCAGTGGAAATTAGCTGAAAATTGGATTAAAATGGCCTTGGCTATAGATCCTAAAAATGCATTGTATTTAAAAAATCTAGCTAAAATTACCAATCAATCAAGCGCGGAATAAATCCATGTATTTTTTGAGCGTATCGGCATTGTCGATGGAATTCGTAAAAATTTCTACTAAAGATGCTTGTTGACCTGTTTTGAAAAATTGTTCTGAGATTACATTCCACTCTTCCAAGCTTCGAGCGCTGTAGTAATTGAGCCCTGCATCTAAACAGGTATTTTTAGCCGTAAAATTTTGTTGGGTTTCCATAAACTCATTTAGTTCTGGTAGTTCCTTGGCTCCTTCTAAGTTTCTGAAAATCCCCCCGCCCCCATTATTAAAAACGATGATTCTCAAGTTATTGGGCACATATTGATTCCAAAGAGCATTTTTGTCATACTGGAATGCCACATCTCCAAGAATGGAAATAAGTATTTTTGATCTTTTTTGACTAGCACCTACCGCAGTGCTTAAACAACCGTCAATTCCACTCGTTCCCCTGTTTGAAAATACTTCTGTTTGAGAAAAATGCTCAGAAGTCCAATTGACATATCGAATTGCTAAGGAATTAGCCATATGCACTTCTGCTCCGTCAAGATTTTCAATTTTCTGTATTAAATCGTTATAGATATGTAATTCAGTGAAACTCGATTGATTAAAATATTCTGCCTGAATGTTTGCAATCTTTTGACTCAAAGGTTTCCAATGATTTATTTGTTGGCCCAGAAAATCAAATTCTTTAAAAAATTGAAGTGTATCCATTGGGATAACGTCTGTCAATGACTGAAAAGGATCAGGTCTTCCGATGGGATTGGGATGAATGAGAAAAGATTTGGTGGGTTTTACGCGCCTTAAAAACTGTTTAATTCGCTTGGATACAAATGATTTTCCAAAATGGATATGTAAATCGGGTTTTAAATTAGACCAATTTTCCTCGTTCGCTAAAACTAGGTCATGAAAAACTTGGCATGTAGCAGGCAAATTGGCCGTGGCGTCCCCGATGACAGGAATTCCCAACAAAGCTAATTGGGTGAAATAGTCATTTTCCTGGACATTGGAAGGTCTTTGGCCTACGGTAATTAAGATGGATTGTACCTTTTTAACGTCAAAATAGGTGTTTAAATCAATGGGTTTGACATGAGTATTCTTGTCCAATTTTCTCAATTCATTTGCAGATAAAATAGGTAGGCTGCTTAGGGGTAACAGCTCCCCTTGGCTGGGATAAAACGGTTCCGAAATGGGGATATTGATATGAACGGGGCCTTTAGGTTCCGCACAGGTTTGTTGGTATGCGCCCACTCCTAAATCAACATAATAATTGGCTTCTTGAAGCGTATCCGTTGGAAAATCAATGAATTGCTTCACATGTTTTCCATATAATTCTTTTTGATAAATGGTTTGCCCATCCCATTGCCCGATCCATTCTGCAGGTCGGTCCGCCGTAAAGATCAATAAAGGCAATTCTTGAAAAAATGCTTCCACTATAGCTGGGGCAAAATTCAAAGCTGCTGAGCCTGAGGTGCAACAAAGAATCACGGGCTTTTTACTTGCCAGTACGCGGCCTAATCCAAAAAATCCTCCAGAGCGCTCATCAGAGATGGAATAGCAATGGATTTTTGGATGTCTTACTAAAGCCAACATCAGCGGTGCGTTTCTGGATCCCGGACAAATAACAGCCTCTTCTACCCCCATTTGGGATAGAATATCTACTAGTTCGACGATGCCTGCAGGAAATCCCATAGCAAAAAAAAGCCTCGTGAGAGGCTTTAAAAATTATCCAAGATATGTTTTTAGCGCTTTACTCCGGGAAGTATGGCGCAGACGACGAATCGCCTTTTCTTTAATTTGTCTCACGCGCTCTCTAGTCAAATTGAATTTCTCGCCAATTTCCTCGAGTGTCATTGCATGTTCTCCATTTAAACCGAAATACAAAGTCACGACATCAGCCTCTCTTTGTGTCAGTGTCGACAAAGCTCTTTGTACCTCGCGGCGTAAGGAATCATTAATTAAACCTGAATCTGGTTTATCCTCTGAATCATTCTCTAATACGTCTAAAAGTGAATTTTCTTCTCCTTGAACGAAGGGAGCATCCATGGATACGTGTCTTCCTGAGATTTTAAGTGTATCGACTACTTCACCCGTTGAGATTTCTAACACTTCTGCTAATTCTTCAGGAGAAGGCTCACGCTCAAATTTTTGTTCTAACTCAGAAAAAGTTTTTGAGATTTTGTTTAAAGAACCTACGCGGTTCAAAGGAAGACGAACAATACGAGATTGTTCAGCAAGCGCTTGTAAAATAGATTGACGAATCCACCAAACGGCATAGGAGATAAATTTAAATCCACGTGTTTCATCAAATCTTTGTGCGGCTTTAATTAATCCAAGGTTTCCCTCATTAATTAAATCACCTAAGCTAAGTCCTTGATTTTGATATTGTTTGGCTACCGAAACGACAAAACGTAAATTCGCCTTGGTTAAACGCTCAAGAGACAATTGGTCCCCTTCACGAATTTTTTGGGCGAGTATTACTTCCTCATCCGGTGTCAATAAATCTACTTTTCCAATTTCCTGCAAGTATTTGTCAAGTGATTGACTTTCCCTGTTGGTAATTTGTTTGCTAATTTTTAGCTGCCTCATAATATATTAGAACGGATTAAATGGGTTTATTGTTTCCAATAAACCCATAAACTTGATATCTCTTTACTCAGATTTCTCTGAACTGTCTGGTTTAGGCAATAAAGCTTTCGCTGAAAGACGGAATTTACCAGTCTTTTTATCCACCTCAACTAATTTAACCTTCACTTTATCGCCTTCTTTAAAAACACCATCCATGGTATCTATTCTATCCCAAGAAATTTCTGAGATATGCAATAAACCATCTTTTCCTGGAAGGAATTCAACGAAAGCACCAAATGCTTGGATATTCTTAACTTTTCCATCGTAGATTTCGCCTACTTCAGGAATAGTCACGATGCTTTTCACCATACGAATCGCCATATCCATCGCAGCTCCATTCGCTGAGAAAATACTTACGTATCCCCCATCTTCTTTTTCTTCGATGGTTACGGTAGCACCCGATTGTTTTTGAATATCTTGAACTACTTTTCCACCTGGTCCAATGACTGCACCAATTTGCTCTTTCATGATTTTAATCACGGTAGCTCTTGGTGTTTGTGGCTTATAATCATCTCTAACGCTAGGAATCGCCTTTTTCATCTCATTTAAGATGTGAAGTCTACCTTCTCTCGCTTGAGATAATGCTTCTACTAAAACTTCATAGGATAAACCCTGAACTTTGATGTCCATTTGGCAAGCAGTGATACCATTTTCAGTACCCGTTACCTTAAAGTCCATATCACCCAAATGATCTTCATCACCTAGAATGTCAGATAAAACTGCATATTTACCCGTTTTAGAATCTGAAATTAAACCCATGGCAATTCCTGAAACAGGCGCCTTGATTTTAACTCCCGCATCCATTAATGCTAATGTTCCAGCACAAACGGTTGCCATGGACGACGAACCATTTGATTCTAAAATATCTGAAACCACACGTAATGTGTAAGGAAAATCTTCCATTTTAGGTAAAACTTTTCTAATCGCACGCATCGCTAGATTACCATGTCCTACTTCTCTACGTCCTACTCCTCTATTTGGCTTTACTTCGCCCGTTGAGAATCCAGGAAAATTATAGTGCAACATAAACTTGTTGTATCCTTGATTCATGGCTTGATCAATAATCTGCTCATCCATTTTAGTTCCCAAAGTAACCGTAGTCAATGATTGTGTTTCCCCACGCGTGAAAACCGCTGATCCGTGTGGAGTGGGTAAATAATCCACTTCACATGTGATTTGACGGATTTCGTTCAATTTACGACCATCTAAACGATAACGCTCTTGAAGTACTAATTGGCGAGCCGCCTCCTTTTCGATATCATGTAAATAAACCTTAGCTAATGAAAGATTTACGGTATGGCCTTCATTTAAAGTTGAGATGTATTCATCCACAATCGCTTTAAATCCTGCTTTTCTTTCTTCTTTTTTAGGGTTTGCTAATTTAGCTACTGCCAAATATTTATCGAAATAATTTTTCCATAATTCCGTACGCAATTCTTCATTGTGTGTTTCGTGGCTATATGTTCTCTTTTCAGTTTTTCCACAAGCTACCGTTAATTCATTTAATGCTTGGCATTGAATTTTAATGGCATCATGAGCAATGCGAAGCGCCTCAATCATTTCAGCTTCAGAGATTTCATCTCCTTCACCTTCCACCATTAAAATATCATTGGCATTTGCGGCCACGATTAATTCTAAGGAAGCTCCGGCTAATTCACTAACACTAGGATTTACTTTATATTCTCCATTTATTTTGGCTACACGCACCTCTGAAATAGGTCCATTAAATGGAATATCAGATACTGCAAGTGCTGCTGCAGCCGCTAGGCCAACAAAAGCGTCCGGTAATACCTCAGAATCCGCTGAAATTAAATTGATCATTACCTGCACATCTGCATGGTAATCATCTGGAAATGTAGGACGTAATGCACGGTCTACTAAACGTGAAATAAGAATTTCATAATCAGACAGGCGAGCCTCTCTTTTAAGAAAACTACCTGGAATACGTCCATTGGACGCAAATTTTTCTTGGTAATCAACAGATAATGGAAGGAAATCTACTCCCTCTTTGGCCTCTTTGTTGGCAACCACAGTGGCTAACAACATCATATTTCCTGAACGAACAACCACAGATCCATCCGCTTGCTTGGCTAATTTGCCAGTCTCAATTTGGATTTCCTTGCCATTAGGCATCGAAATATTTTTTTGAATAATGTTAAATGACATACGTTTCTGAATAAATTCTCACGCAACCTTGCGTGTAATAAGCTTTGTTTGTCGACGACAAATGTTGATAAATGGCAAATAAAACAGGGCTCCAACTAAATGGAACCCTGAATATATTATTTACGAATACCTAATTCTAAAATAATAGCACGATATCTTGAGATATCGGTACGAGTTAAGTAATCAAGTAAACGACGGCGCTTACCTACCAATTTCAAAAGTCCTAAGCGTGTGCTATGGTCTTTTTTGTTCTTTTTAAGGTGCTCAGTCAGATAATTGATTCTGTACGTGAATAACGCAATTTGCGATTCAGAAGAACCAGTATCGATTTTTGACTTTGCTTTCCCTTTTGTTTCGAAAATCTCTTGTTTTTTCTCGGGTGACAAATACATCTTTTACCAGTTTTAAAGTTTTAAAAATTAATTCGCAAAAGTACAAAAAACGAATGTTATATGCAAGTCTAATTCTGTAGCGCTTTAGAAACTCTTGTTTTCTGTATCCAGTTTTTTAAACGCTGCCAAGTGACATGATAAAAATCTGATTCAAATAGTCTGGAGTCGTTTAAGGAAATGCGCAGAAAATATAGTCCAATAAGTCCTAGGATAGTATTTGAGGCCCATGCTCCTATTTGCAGGATCAATTTCCCTTCCTTAGCCATCTTGTCTCCTTGTTGGGTTAAGATATACATCAAGATAAAAAAGGATACGGCCACAACCACGGGAATTCCAAATCCTCCTTTTTTAATGATGGCTCCTAGGGGGGCGCCGATGAGAAACATCACGAGAATAGTCAGTGCATTGGTAAATTTATGATGCCACTCGAGGTTCGTTTTTTTCAAAACGATTTCTTTATCATCCAAGCTCACTAAATTGGTTTGCCCGAAGGTCAACATATTTTGAGTTTGTTGGAGCGCGATGTCGTAGGGATTTTTATTGGCCTTTTTTAGGCCTTTAGCCAATCTTTTTTTGACCCATTTGGTATTTTCCAAAAACATCAATGATTGTGTAAGTGGCCTTTGATGGTACATGAAGTTAGGACCAGTTGATTTAGTAAAACCACGTTTCATGGTATTAATGACACTATTCAGAGAATCTGAATCGTTGGCCAGTTGCAAATTGTTTCGCATGATTTCATGATGTGCAAACTGATTTTCTTCTGTTTTATGTAAGTCAAATGCGTCTAAAGACATAACAATCTTACTTCTTTTGAAGCTATGCAAGGCCATATCAGTCGCATCTAAATTGCTTCCTCGGTCTGCGTCTTCTAAATAATCCTTGCCGTTAAAGAGTTCAAATATCAAATATTTCTTACCCAAAATCGTGTACATCTGAGCTGAATCCGCGAGGGTTACATGCCGGTTGCCATCATTATGGCTATGGTCATAAATGATGAGTGATTTAAGCGTTTTGTTGTCGGGGTATTTTTTAGCCACTTTAATGGCATAACCTGGAAGATCAGTATAAAATATCCCCTCTTTAATATTTAGCGTTGTTTTCGTCGTCTTGATGTCATACAATAAACTCCAGCCTTTTAAATTGGCCCAAGGCAAGGCGACATTCGTAAACCAAAACATGAATATACTTAAGCATACGGCAACGGCAAAAATGGGTCTTAGTATTCTGACAATCGAAATGCCTGCACTTTTCAAGGCAGTCAATTCAAAATTCTCGCCTAATTTCCCGAAGGTCATTAGGGAAGATAATAACATGGCTAGAGGTAATGCGAGCGGTACGGTGATTAGGGAGAAATAGAAAAAAAGCTCTACATAGACGGTGGTGCCTAAATCTTTGCCAAATAAATCAGAAAAATAAAAAAGGACTAAGCGTAATAGAAATATAAAAATTACAACCAATAGGGTTAGAATAAATGGCCCCCAGAATGCGTTTAAAATTAATTTGTCAATTTTCTTTATCATTAACTGCCGACGATTTCTTTCAGTTTATCGGTTAAATAATCCCATAGTTCGGTGGCATCTTCATCACTTTTGAAGGTGGATGCGCTGTCATACACTTTTAGGTAAGTGGCGTTTGTCAACTCGCTAACGTCTAATTTTATTTCAATATAGGCTAATGCATCTCCCTTTTCAGGTTTATTGAATTCGAATTTGACAAATTTATTTTGCTTACTATGGGTTAATGTGGCTAAATGATTTTCATCATCCCAGAAAAAATTAAAAATATCTCCATTTTTGATAGTAACTTTTTCTGCAAACCATTGTTGGAGTCCGGAAGCCGTGCTAATGTAAGGATAAAGTACTTTGGGTGAGGCTTTTACCTCGTATTCAAATGCAAAGTGTGGTTGATCCATGTTCATTATATGTATAGAGCTAAGTATTTTATTTCCTGTAAACAAAGGTATTATTTATACGCTAATTCCCAAATATCATTCAAAATTAATAAGTATTGATAAAATATTTGAGTTTCTTGAGGCTTTCGATTAACTTTGCATCCTGATTTGGCGGGGTAGCTCAGATGGTTAGAGCGTTGGATTCATAACCCAAAGGTCGGCAGTTCGATTCTGCTCCCCGCTACTTTAAAAGGATGACCTTGGGTCATCCTTTTTTATTTCCTTTTTAAATGATTAATTTAATGCCCTTTATCGTATGTATATGAGTAAAAAACCGTCATTTGATGAGATATTTATGGATTTAGCGCAAAATTTAGCGCTAAGATCTCATTGTACTAGAGCCCAGGTAGGTTGTGTATTAACGAAAGACACTCGGATTATTTCCATTGGATATAATGGTCCTCCTTCTGGGACACATAATTGTGATGAGGATTTTAAAGAGGAAGGGGGTTGCCCAAAAGACTCGAAAGGCTCTTGTTCATTAGCCTTGCATGCGGAGCAAAACGCGATTTTATATGCTTCAAAAAATGGAGCAAGTATTGAAGGGTCAACGATATACGTCACTTTGTCGCCCTGTATTTCTTGTGCTCGGATTATTTATAGCATGAAAATCAAAAAGGTCATCTTTTTGCATTCCTATGCGGCTTACAAAGGCTTGCCCACCGACGAGGGGGTTGAATTTTTGAGGAAATTTGGGGTGGAAGCGGTACAGTATAATTAGGTAATAAAATTAGGTATCAGGTAATAAGAAAAAACACGCAAAGTTACCTGAAACTTTTTATCATTTAAATAATCCCTATTACCTCTTATCTCTTACTGACGGTGCCTGAAAAAAGTTGACACATCTTTCTTCTTTTTAAACAAGAAGAAACATGAAAAAAACATCCTTTAGAGTTCAGCTGATCTTTTCGGAAGAGCTTCGTAAAGAAGTCGTAAATCGCATTGAATCTGGTCAGTTATCGA
>CAMDRO010000048.1 GCA_945906795.1 Spirosoma fluviale | reverse complement strand
TAATCGATAACTGACCAGATTCAATGCGATTTACGACTTCTTTACGAAGCTCTTCCGAAAAGATCAGCTGAACTCTAAAGGATGTTTTTTTCATGTTTCTTCTTGTTTAAAAAGAAGAAAGATGTGTCAACTTTTTTCAGGCACCGTCATAGGTAATAGGGATTAGGTAATAATAAATAATTATAGGCTTGAAGGTTTTTTAAAAGGTTTAGTTTTTAAGGTTATTCTTATAAATTTTAAAAGTATCCCAAGATAAATAATATTGTGTTAAATGCCACTAGAAATATTACCTAATCCCTATTACCTAATTTTACCTATTACCTAATCCCTATTACCTAATTTTACCTATTACCTAAAAATCCCCATACGTTTCCTCCAGGTATTTTTGCATGACCAAAATGTCTTCTTTACTCGTTAAATCTGGCACATTTTCAGCTAATGGAATGGCATAAAATCCTTTTCCTGTTCCCTCGCCAAACATAGCCACTGAGGTAGGTAATTCTTTTTCGTTCCGAACTGAGTGAAAAGGTGTGGCCGCCAAAAAAGGTAAAAAAGTAATGGACTCAAATACGAAAATATTCATACTGACACCCAATCGGCCTAATTGAGCCATCAGTTCATCCGCTTGCTCTTGCGTAGGCTTTTCGATAATCTCCAGCAAATACCCATCCGCATCAGTCCTTATTAAAGCAAAAGCCGAAATACGCTCCGCAGAATACAATAAACTATCGCGGTGATAAGAAATTAATGCCTGTGTTTCATTGGAGGACCACAGCAATTTAAGTGCATTGACACTATATAAATTATCCGAATTACAAACAATCACTCGACCCGTTTGCCAAGAATCATGTTGCATTAATGCTTGGTAAACAGCATCAGCAGTACCAGCAGGCTTTTCTCTGTCGGCAGGAATTTGTTGGCGCGCGAAGACAATTTGCAATCCCCAACAAGCATCCTTTGCCATCAAGGATTCACAATATTCCTGAGAAACAGCATCCGTCGGATGAAGCAATAACATCACTTCTTCGATTCCTGCCAGATGTGCGTTGTATAATTGATAATCAATTAATGTCTTCCCATTCTTTCCTACCTGAATCATCCCTTTGGTGACTGAATTTGCTTGTGCAACCAAGGAAGGATCTAAATCTGAAGCTCCTTCAGCCATGGCTTTCTTCATCCTGGAGGCCATTCCTCCCGCTAATATCAATAAACGCTTTTTCATATGTGTATTAAAAAAATAAACTTTCTGTTTCTGAATAGGTGCCTTTATCTACTCGTATGATATAAGCCTTCCCCCCTTCTTTTTCAATGGCCTCCACCACTTTTTCAGGATTTTCTGGAGCATAAGAAAACATGCATCCTCCCCCTCCTGAGCCATTTATCTTAGCTCCCAATGCACCCGAATCGAGCGAAGCTTGAATCATTCGATCTATTTTAGGGGTAGAAATTCGCTTGTGTTCACGTAAATTTTGTTGGTGCTGATTCAGCAAATCACCTAAGGTTTGATCACTCCAATCAGCCTCTCCTTCAAACATAGATTTGGCGGACAATAATATATCTCGATCGTCAATATTGGCACTAATTAAAATATATTCATCTTTCGTAATCAAATTCTTATGCGCATTCAGATCTGAAAGCGTCGCAGAAGACAAATCAAAGCTCATATCCTGCTGCTTAATTTTATTAACTCCTCCCAATGTTCCAAATTTTACACGAGACAAAATCCCTAATGTATCTTTTGCCTCCAAAGAATCCCCTAATACAAATGTACCCAAATCTCGAGCATACGTTTTGATCGAAATCTCCGGTTGGCTCGCTAAATAAATTACATTTCCCACCGCCGTAGAATATTGGTCCATCATTCCGCCCGGCTCAGTAAATTCCAAAACCTCCGCCTCATAAGTGATTTCGCCTATTTGTTTTTGCGTATATCCCAAATCGTACATGTCATTTAGAAATTTAACCCAAGAAACTAATAGTGCCGAGGAGCTTGACGTACCGGAATTGATGGGAATATTTCCTCGAACTTCAATTTCAAACCCACGTGTTAAATCATGGCCTTTTCGATGCAAGACATTCAAAACGCTTTTAAAATAATCTCTTTCTTTGGAATATGCTAAAGGGAAATTGATTTCAAATTCTTCTGTTTTCTGAACATCGGGCAATGAAAAATGTACCACATTATCAGCTCTAAATTGGCCTTTAATCTGTATTCTTTTAGAAATTGCCGCTGCGATAACTGGTAAGCCTAAGTAATCTTGATGCTCACCAAACAAACAAATTCGGCCCGGCGTGGATACGATCATAAAATTGAATTCCCGTGGAAATCACGAAATTAGAAAAAATTTTTACCTTTGACACGAAAAATAAGCAAATAATGATCACTAAAAGAATACCATCTGTAGATTATTTTCGAGGATTTATCTTGTTTTTATTAGCTGCAGAAAGCACAGGGCTTTATAGCCGATTAGAAAAGATCTTCCCTGACTCATTTATTTTATCCCAATTTAATCATGCCCAATGGCAGGGGCTGCACTTTTGGGATTTAATCCAACCGGGTTTTATGATGATTGCAGGTTCTGCTTTATATTTTTCCACCTACAAAAAAATTGACCAAGGAAGCACTTATGCCCAATTATGGCCCAAGGTGTTAAAAAGATCCTTTTTGCTTTTCATTTGTGGCACTGGACTTCATTGTTTAGGAAGAGGGGAATTGGTTTTTGAACTTTGGAATGTCTTGACCCAATTATCTTTTACGACCATTGTAGCCTTTTTCTTATTGCGCTTTTCCATCCCATTGCAAGTAGCCGCCTCATTATTCTTATTGCTTCTCGCACATTCATTATACGTGTTCACCGACATTCCTGGATTCAATGAGCCTTACGTCCGAGATAAAAATTTCGGATCTTTCATGGATATGGTATTAATGGGTAAATTAAGTGGGGGGCATTGGATTGCGATTAATTGTATCCCAACCGCAGCACACACCATTTGGGGGGCTTTATTGGGCCGAATTATTCATCGGTCTACTTCGCCAAAAGATCTTTTAAAAACGTTAATTGGTTTGGGGATTTTAGGTGTGGTTGTCGGATATGGCCTAGACATGGTTGGAATTCCCATCATTAAAAGAACCGCCACGCTTTCATTTACGATTGCATCTGCCGGATGGATTTCCTTGTTGATGGCCGCCTTTTATTATAATTGGTCAACGGAGAAACCCAAAATTTCAGTTCCTGATTACATCCTTTCCTATGGCAAAAATTCAATTTTCATTTATTTGTTTTTTGAATCCATAGGCCCAGAATGGCTAAGAGGGGCTTCTTTCACGTTTGTTGGCGGATTTTTAGAAAAAATAAGCATTCACGGCATGGTTGCCGAAGCGATCAACGCACTCGTTGTTTTGTACTTAATTACCCGACTAGCGGTTTGGTTAGACAAAAAGAAAATTTACTTTTCGCTGTAAGGGATTTAGGCTTGATGGTTGTTGATGTAGTCCAACTTATACGCCCAGGTATCCGCGATGTTTCGGGCTTTAAGCTTTACGTCTTCGGTTTTTGGGCCTTCAAAATGTTCATCTAAGGTGGCATAAAAAAGTTCGAGCCAACGAGCAAAATGGGCAGGGGTCAATTGGATTTTCTGATTTATTTCAAGATGGGGGCGCATCGGGGTGCCTTGGTAATTTTTACCGTCCATCAAAAGCATCTCCCAAAAATCGTACATTTTAGGTAGGTGCTTAGAAAAATCCACGTGGGCCACGTCCATAAAAACATGACCTACCAAATCATCTGAAGGCATTTTGGCATAAAATGCATCCACAAAAATCTGAATATCTGCTTGGGTTTCTATGTCCTTTTTCATCGGCGTGTCTTGACACGAGTTAAAAGATGTTGGCCCACTTTACCACCTTGTTTAGCTCCTTCGTTTAACGCTGGCATAAAATGAATTCCCCCATACAAACGAGACACCGATGCCTCATCAGAGGCCTGTATAAAGGATTTGAATTTTCTAGGTGGCAAACCATAAGGGATTTCCGTGGAGTCCTCAAAGGCAATGTTAGCTCCGTATAAGCTTGTCAAAACCTCAGCCGCAGCCCTTGAAATGGTGCTATGCCCAGAGGTATATTCCGGAAAAGGGGGAGTTTGTAACACGGGGACCCATGATTTATCGATGCTCGCATTAATAATGGTTTCAGGTCTGATGCGGATGGATCGGTATTTTTCATCCCAACAAGCGATAAATCCATCAAAGATTCCTATGGAAGTAAGGGCAAATGCCTCCGCAGTTTCAGCATACGATTTATGTAATTGGCGCGAGACCTGACCTACGATGCCCAACCAATGTCCACCCGGAGACATTTTCTTGGTCGCAAACATGGCATGTCCGGTAATGTTCATTTTAAATGGATTACAATCCCAAAAATTGGCTATGTTTCTTTGTTCCTCCGTTAAATTTTTAACCGTTTCATAAGACTCCATCACCTCCTTGTAGTATGGACTGCCCTTGGTTAAGTCAAATTTAGAGGGAACGGGAGCTCTAAATTGGGATGATGAATCTAAGGCAATGGGACGAATTTTAGTCCAATAAGGCTCTACCGCGTCCATATAAGCAGGTGGCGTGGGAGTCCAAGTTCCTGGTAAATTAGTCACAGTAAACCTAAAACCTCGGGTTTGTTTGTAATGATCTTTGGCCGCATAACGCATGACGGCGGCGGCTACCGAATCACCAAAAGCAATAGAACGCTCATACACATCCTTAGGAATTCCAATTTTCTGATAATCTTGCTCTAATTTCTTGTCAAAATCTATATACAACTCTTGAGCAAAGGTCAATTTTTTCCCTACTGCCAAATAAGCACGAGTAGAAGCCAAAGGAAAACAATATTCCAAACCCTTTTCTGGCTGAGGAATTTTTTCGAAGCCATTTATTTGGCCCACCAAAGATTTAAATTTTTTATCGCCTGGAATAGCCGCTTCATACCCAGCAATACCTGCATACATATAAATACGCGCGGAAACGGGTGGGGCAAAAATATCGTGTATGATGCTCTCGGTCAACATCAGTTCTGCCCTGATTAAAAACTCAGGGTTTGCTGCATCCTTTTGAAAATTCGGATTTGACTTCTGACAAGCGCCCAAAAAAATACTAGCAAAAACAAAGAGTGCAACTTTTTTCATATTATAGCTTAATTGAAACAAAGGTACACAAAATCAGAAAAAAAATATTGACCTTAATCAATTTGACTGCCTTGCATAATTTTTTCTGCCGCCAAACGACCCGATGACAAAGCGGCTTGCAAGGAAGGAAACTGCGTATAGTCTCCCGCCAAAATAATATTTTCCACTTCCGCTTTTTGACATAATTTATTAAAACATCCCACTTTAAATAATGAATGAGGGATTGAAAAAGATTTCAAAAAAGTAAAATCTGCGGGCGAAAGACTTAAAATCCTCGCTAATTCCTGCGCCACTTCTTCATCCATAAGTTCCATATGAAGACTTGTCGCAGAAATCAAAAACTTTCCTTCGGGTGCTAGGGAAGGATTTACTTGGCTTAAACAGGAAAAATGCAACACAGGACTTGAATTTAAAGGCATCAAGTGAATAAGGGGCAATGAAGTTTCAAGATGCTTGTCCAAACTAAAATAAAATGTCTTTGAACCGAAATGAGCCTGTTGAGGAAAATCGATTTTCAATAATTCACAGGCATGTTTTGGATCTGTTGCTAAAATCAATTGGTCAAAATGGACCGTTTCCCCATTATTTAATTGGAGCGATTTCTCCTTGATTTCTGTGACCGAAACACCTGTTCTAATTTTTTCTTTGGGAATTCTCACCGCTAAATCCAAAGCAATAGCGCCGATTCCAGACTTAGGTATTGCCGCTTTTCCAATTAGAAACTGCTTCATGTAATAAAAAAATAGGGATGCCGGCGGAGTCAATTGGCTATCCAAAAATATACCGGCAAAAAAGGGCCTTAAAAAAATACGCTGAAACTTTTTTGAAAAACGATATCTAGAGATAAGCTCAGAAGTAGTTTCTGGGTCCGAGCTTATAGGTGAAATCGAACCCTGCGTTTTAAACCAAATCAAAGCTAATTTCAAAAAGTCAAAAATAGTGGCCCCCGATGAGAATATATTTTTTAAAAATAAAAAAGGTGATTTTAAGGGGTTGAGAAAAGGCTTAAATTTTTTCTCTTGGAACACATAAGCACCCGACTGAAAATAAGATAAATCCCATTTAGACAAATGAAGACTTCGCTGAACCTCAGGGTATGCCGTCTGCAAAACTTGAAAACCATGATCTAATGTATAGCCTTGAAATTGTTCGCTTTGGACTCTACCGCCTAATGACATTGATTTTTCAATTAAAATAAAATCAAGTCCTTTGCTTTGTAAAATTTGGGCTGCTTGCAGTCCTGCGATTCCGCCGCCCACGATCACAATTGAATTCATATTAAGTTTATATTTTCATAAACATTTTAAACTTACAAAAGTTTGAAGTGTTTTTACTAATTTGCAGATTAAATGGAAGCTCGGAATGAACTTTAGTATTAAGGAAGAAAACAATTACCAATACATTGATGAAGGAAAAGGTGAAATTCTACTTTTACTTCATGGATTGTTTGGCGCCTTAAGCAATTGGGAAGGCGTTATTAATCTGTTTAGTCAAAAATATAGAGTCATCATTCCACTCATGCCGATACACGACATGCCCATTAAAGAGGCTGGCTGTGAAGGATTAACCGTTTTTTTCGAAAATTTTGTTGCATTCAAAAAACTAGAAAGCTTTAGTTTAATCGGAAATTCTTTAGGGGGACATGTGGCTTTAATTTATACCTTAAAACACCCTCATAAAGTAAATAGGCTTATTTTAACGGGTTCCTCCGGTTTGTTTGAGAATTCGATGGGGGGGACTTATCCAAAACGTGGCAATTACGAATTCATAAAGGAGCGCATTGAATATACGTTTTATGACCCTAAAACGGCCACAAAGGAATTGATCGACGAAGTATTTGAAGTCATTAATAGTATCCCCAAAGTAATGCGCATTATCGCGATTGCAAAATCAGCGCAGCGAAATAACATGGCCAAGGATATTGTACGCATAAAAACCCCAACGCTTTTGATTTGGGGATTAAATGATACCATTACCCCACCCCAAGTAGCCCATGAATTCAATCAATTAATCCAAGGATCTGAATTGCATTTCATTGATCTTTGTTGCCACGCGCCCATGATGGAACAACCGGATGAATTCAATCGTATCTTGTCCAAATGGTTAGTCGATAAACCCATTGTATTATGATGGCACTCGCATTTTTATCCTTTGATTTACCCACCCTATCCATTCAAGATTCGGTGCAAAAATCCTTGAAAATCATGCACTCAAATAACATGAACGTTATTTCCGTGCTTGACAAGAAACAATGGATCGGAAATTTAACCGAGGATATGTTGATGAAAGCCACACATCCGGACGGTAAAATTGACCAATTCCAGCATGAACTCAATCAGATAAAAATAGAAACAGAAGAGGATATTTTAGCGAGTCTCCCTTTTTTTGAGGAAAGTGGATTCGTGGTCATCCCTGTGGTGGATGAGCAAATGAAATATCAAGGATATTTGCCTTGGCAATCCGTAGCTAAAACTTTATTTTACACGGGATTCAATGCGCAAAATGGAGGAATTATTCGCATTGTTTTTCATACCCAAAGAGATTCTATGAGTGTGATTTCCAAAATAATTGAAGAAAATAAAGGCTTAATTACAAGAAGTTATTTGACGAAGTCAACGAAGGAAGATCACGTTTGGCCTGAATTAATTTTACAAATTCAAACAGACCAATTTTCGACGATTGTGAAAAGCCTGGAGCGGTATGAAATTCATATTGAAAAGGCATTTATGTTTGGTCACCAAGAGGAAGTGGACCAAACGCGCTTTGATTTACTATTGAAATATTTAAATCCCTAACGCTTGAATTTATCATTAGCCATTCACGGAAAGGAGTTTTCGGCGGACATGAAGCCTTTGATGGAAAAATTATGGGCGGATATATCAACGAATCTACGCGAGATCCAACTTTCAGAAAGCTTTTTTGCTCACCTAAAAGAGCATGGATTCGAATTAGATGAATACCCAACCTACTCGAATGATCAAGGTCCAGAAAATGTTCAAATGGCTTGGAGTATCGGCGGAGATGGTACTTTTTTAGAAACCTTGAGTCATATTGGTGCAAAGGAAATACCCATTTTGGGAATTAACACAGGCCGATTAGGTTTCGTGGCCACACTTTCGCCCGAAGAAGTTCCACAAGCTTTGCAACATGTTTTAGCCAATGAATATGCCATTGAAGACCGATGTTTAGTCTCGGTAGATTCGGAAATAGATTTATTTAATGGAAAAGATTTTGGCTTAAATGAGGTAGCTATCATGAAGACGGATTCCTCTTCCATGATTCAAATCAAAACTTTTTTAGACGGCAATTATTTGAATACCTATTGGGCCGATGGCATCATTGTTTCGACAGCTACGGGATCTACCGGTTACTCACTTTCCGTCGGCGGACCCTTAGTCATTCCCACCTCGAATTCATTTATTGTTGCGCCGATGAGCCCACATAATTTAAATGTGCGCCCCTTAATTGTATCTAGTGATTCTGTTTTGAAGTTTGAGGTAAGCAGTAGAAGTCAAAATTTTCTACTCTCGATCGACTCAAGGTCGCGGGTCATCGATAGCAAAATATCTATTGAAGTTAAAAAAGCCGCATTTTCCGGTAAAATTGTCAAAATCCCAGGCGACGATTTTCTTCAAACACTCCGCAATAAATTGAATTGGGGATTGGATGTGAGGAATTGAAACTGTAGAGACGCGATACCTCGCGTCTTAAAAAAACAACCAACAAAACAAAATAGACGCGAGATATCGCGTCTTAAAAAAACAACCAACAAACAAAATAGACGCGAGGTATCGCGTCTCTACAGTAACAACAAACAAAATAGACGCGAGATATCGCGTCTTTACAATAACAACAAACAAAATAGACGCGAGCTATCGCGTCTCTACAGTAAACGCTTCAGCTCATTCAACTTCAACAACGCCTCGATCGGGGAAAGCGTATTTACATCTAAGGCATTTAATTGATCCTGCACCTTTTGTAATCCCTCCGGAATTTCGGCGCCAAATAAACTCATTTGGAAATTTGCTTTTGGCATCTCCTTCAAGCGCTCCATATGGTCATCCAACGAATGGTCTTTTTCTAAATTTTGTAAAATTTCATGGGCCCTTAAGACTAATGAATTGGGCATGCCTGCCATTTGGGCTACATGAATACCAAAACTATGGGCCGATCCGCCCGGCAATAATTTGCGAAGAAAAACAATTTTGTTGCCCACTTCCTTGACCGACACATGGTAATTTTTTATCCGAGGAAAATCTTCGGCCAATTGATTTAATTCATGGTAATGGGTCGCAAATAAAGTCTTAGCACTGTTTTTGGGATGATTATGCAAATGCTCTGCAATCGCCCAGGCCATCGACACGCCATCGTATGTCGAGGTACCCCGACCAATTTCATCCAACAAAACCAAAGAACGACTAGACAAATTATTTAAAATAGCAGCCGTCTCCGTCATCTCGACCATGAAGGTCGACTCCCCTTTCGCCAAATTATCAGAGGCGCCCACCCGAGTAAAAACCTTATCCACCAAACCAATATTAGCTGAGTCCGCTGGAACAAAAGAACCCATTTGGGCCAATAAAACAATCAGGGCGGTCTGTCTTAATAGTGCAGATTTCCCCGCCATATTGGGCCCCGTAATCATCATGATTTGTTGGGTTTCATGATCCAAAAACACATCATTGGGAACATACTCCTCCCCTGTGGCTAAAGACATTTCGATGACAGGATGTCGGCCTGCTATAATTTCAATCACATCTCCCTCATTTAAAACGGGCCTTGCATACTTATTTTTTTGAGCGACTACCGCAAAACTGGTCAACACATCTAAAGTGGCTAATCCGGTCGCATTGACCTGAATTAATTCCAAATACCCCAAAGCCTCGCGAACCAATTCGTTAAATATGCCCAACTCAATCGACGCGATTTTATCCTCTGCCGTTAAAATCTTCTCCTCATAAATTTTCAACTCCTCCGTAATATAGCGTTCCGCATTCACCAAGGTTTGCTTCCGAATCCAGTCGGCAGGTACGCGATCTTTATGCGCATGCGTCACCTCCAAATAATACCCAAAAACCCGATTATAGGAGATTTTCAAGGAACTGATGCCCGTACGTTCAATCTCCCGCTTCTGCATGGCGGCTAAATATTCCTTGCCGTTAGCCGACAACAAATGTAATTCGTCAAGTTCAGGCAAAAAGCCCGTTTTAATAATGCCCCCCTGATGAATCAACATAGGCGCATCTTCACGCAAAGCCTCGTCGATTTTCTGAACCAGTTTAAGGCAGGGATTTAAATGGTCCGCCCATTTAGCCAAATAAGCAGATGATTGATTCGCAAGCAATTCCTTGATCTCGGGAATTTGTAGAAGTGCCCGTTTCAAAGCCAATAGCTCCCGCGGATTAACCCGAGTGGCGACCACTTTGGAAATCAAACGTTCCAAATCCCCCACAGGCTTCAATAAATGAACTAAGGAATCCAATAAATCGGAAGAAGAAATAAGCCCAGCGACCCCTTCTTGACGTTCATTAATGGCCTTCAGCTCTTTTAAAGGCAAGACCATCCACTTCCGCAACAAGCGCGCACCCATGGGAGTGAGCGTTTGATCCATCAACTGAATCAATGGAACCCCACCCTCCTGAACCGAATGAATTAACTCCAAATTCCGAATGGTAAATCGGTCAAGCCACACATATTTATCTTCCTCAATTCGCTGAATTGTAGAGATATGACCGACTTGATTATGCTCCGTCTCTGCCAAATAATGTAAAATCACCCCAGCCGCAATGACGCCCAGCGGCATATCTTCAATCCCAAAACCTTTTAAATTTTGAGTCTTAAAATGCTGGGTCATTA
This sequence comes from Spirosoma fluviale, assembly GCA_945906795.1. Classification (GTDB taxonomy): domain Bacteria; phylum Bacteroidota; class Bacteroidia; order Cytophagales; family Spirosomataceae; genus Aquirufa; species Aquirufa fluvialis_F. The sequence goes on along the minus strand of CAMDRO010000048.1, from coordinate 11,762 downwards.
ATGGATACGCAAACTCATGGGTAAAAATCCATTCCTCCAACGTAAACGTGTGGAAGGCGTCGCCAAAATGCTCCAAATACCGCGCGCGGTATTTTTTAGGATATAAAATTTCAGAAGGCATGAAACTTTGAACCAATTTTTGAATGTAGGGCAAAGGTCCCTGAGAACACATAAATTCACCCGTCGAAATGTCCAAAAAAGCGAGACCAAACAAAGACTCTTTCTCCGAATAGGACAAAGCCGCCACATAGTTATTGCGCTTATGGTCAAGCACTTGGTCATTAAAAGATACCCCCGGCGTGACTAATTCCGTCACCCCTCTTTTCACAATTCCTTTCGCCGTGGCTGGATCTTCTAATTGATCACAAATCGCAACTCGTTGGCCTGCGCGAACTAATTTAGGCAAATACGTATCCAAAGAATGATGTGGAAAGCCCGCCAAATGATCATCTGCATTTCCATTATTGCGGCGAGTCAAAACAATCCCCAAAATTTTGGAAGCTTTCACCGCATCTTCCCCAAAAGTTTCATAGAAATCACCTACTCGAAACAATAAAATGGCTCCAGGATATTTAGCCTTGATCTGATTAAACTGCCGGGACAAAGGAGTTTCCCCTTTTTTCAAAGGTTCTTTCCCGTTTTCTGTATTTTTTGCCAAAATAATTAAAGGTATTGAAAGCAAAAATAACTCAAATTTTATACTTTTACCATTCTTTAAACCTATAGAAAAATAATGATCAATAATTCAATTTACATTCAATCACAACAAGAGGTTTTTGATGTAGTCATTGTGGGTTCTGGAGCAGGGGGAGGAATGGCTGCACATACATTAACGAAGGCTGGCGCCAAAGTTTGTTTGTTAGAAGCAGGCCAACCTTTTGACCCTGCTGACCCTAAGTACATCACACAACTAAAATGGCCCTATGAATCTCCTCGGAGAGGGACTGGAACGACGAGAGCTTTTGGAGATTTCGACGCTGCATATGGCGGCTGGGAAATCGACGGAGAACCTTATACCCGTAAAAATGGGACTAAATTCGACTGGTTTCGTGCGCGTATGGTCGGAGGAAGAACCAACCACTGGGGACGTATTTCCTTGCGTTTTGGCCCAGATGATTTTAAAAGAAAAAGCATCGATGGTTTAGGAGATGACTGGCCGATTGGCTACGATGACATGAAGCCATTTTATGATAAAATAGATAAAATGTTAGGGGTTTTTGGGACCAACGAAGGACTTAGAAATGATCCAGATGGATTTTTCTTGCCTCCACCTAAACCTCGTTTACATGAATTGATGATCAAGAAGGCCAATAAGGCTTTGGGAATTCCTACCTACCCTTCTCGCTTATCCATCTTGACAAAATCGATCAATAATGAGCGTGGAGCATGTTTTTACTGTGCACAATGTAGTCGTGGATGTTCCGCTTATGCTGATTTTTCTTCTTCGTCCGTCTTGGTAAAACCAGCCATGGCAACCGGAAACTTAACTTTGTTGCCTTTTGCAATGGCTAGAGAAGTGATGACCGATGCGGCCACAGGTTTAGCGACAGGCGTTTCTTATGTTCACACAGGAACTTTACAAGAATATTCCGTGCGCGGGAAGATCGTGATGTTAGCTGCATCTGCTGGTGAAACGGCCCGATTATTATTAAATTCAAAAAGTTCCCGTTTCCCGGATGGTATTGCTAATTCCAGCGGGGTTGTGGGTAAATATATCAACGACTCAACGGGCGCTTCTCGTTCAGCCATCATTCCTAAATTATTTGACCGCAAGGTGTATAATGAAGATGGTGTGGGTGGATTGCACGTCTACACGCCATGGTGGGGTGATAATAAAAAATTAGATTTTCCTCGTGGATACCACATTGAATATGGGGGTGGAATGGGCATGCCAAGTTATGGTTTTGGCTGGGGAATTGAAGGATTAAATGGCAAAGAAAACTATACGAGAGATGGACTTCGTAAAGCTGCCGGAGGATACGGTGCAACTTTGAAAGAAGATTATCGCCGGTATTATGGTTCTTACGTAGGTTTTTCCGGACGTGGGGAACCTGTGCCAAGAGAAGATAATTATTGTGAAATCGATCCAAATGTCGTGGACAAATACGGTATACCGGTGGTTCGTTTTAATTACAAATGGAGTGATTACGAGATTAAGCAAGCGAAGCACATGCAAGATACCTTTGAGCAAATCATTCAGGAAATGGGTGGTGATGCTTTAGGTAAAAAACCGGGCGCGGATACCAATTATGGGTTGGCCGATCCGGGTAGAATTATCCATGAAGTGGGAACAGCCCGAATGGGAAATAATTCTAGCACCTCCGTCGTTAATTCAAATTGCCAAGCGCATGATGTGAAAAATCTATTTTTAGCAGATTCCTCTCCATTTGTATCACAAGGTGACAAAAATGCGACTTGGACCATTTTAGCCTTATCACTTAGAACTTCAGAATATATTATAGACCAAAGAAAAAAAGCCAATTTATAAGATGAAAAGAAGAGATTATTTAAAAAATATCGGTTTAAGTTCCTTAGGATTAGCCGTTTTAAATCCGGATGCAAGGGCGATGGAGCAATTGGAAAATACCAATGGCGTTCCAAAAGCTGCTGCCTTAAAAATTCCGGGTGGAAGAACCAAAGATGAGGCGGAAAGAGATGCTAAATTAATGGCGGAAGTGTTTTTAAATAAACACGAATTAGACACCATTACCATTCTTTCGGACATCATCATTCCGGCAGATAAAAAATCAGGAAGTGCTTCACAATCAGGCGTGACTGGATTCATCGAGTTTATTGTTAAAGATAAGCCCGAATTGAAAACACCAGTACGTGGTGGATTGAGGTGGTTAGATAGCGAATCTAATCGCCGCTTTTCTAAGTTGTTTACGCAGATCACACCTGCTCAGCGAATCAATATCGTAGATGATATTGCCTATCCTGAAAAGGCAAAAAAGCAATTCTCACAAGGCGTTAACTTTTTTACGTTGATGCGTAATTTAACAGCTACAGGATTTTACACCTCTAGGATTGGTATTGACGATTTAGGCTATAAAGGAAATACACCTAATGAGTGGAAAGGTGTTCCAGCCGATGTATTAAAACAATATGGTTTGAGTTATGATGACTAATTCTTCGGAAAGAGTCATTATTCCTAGCATTTTCAAACATGTTCCTCAACTCGTGGCGGGTGTCAGCACTCGCCACGGAGGAAAAAGTACCATGGCGTATCAGACGCTGAATTTGGGCATACATACGGATGATCATCCGGAGGTGGTCCATGAAAATCTTTCCCTTTTTTGTTCAGATTTAGGTATATCAACTGAGACGCTTGCGCGATCCTATCAGGTCCATGGCGATGTAATTTGGGAAACCAAAGAACCTGGATTTACATCCGGTTATGACGCCATTATCACACAGGCACCTGGCATTTTTGCCGGAGTCAGCATAGCCGATTGCTGTCCTATTTTACTGGCGGACCCCAAGCGTTTTTGCGCAGCAGCCATTCATGCAGGCTGGAAGGGAACGGTCCAAGAAATCGTACACAAAACAGCTTCTTTACTGATCGCTAGCGGATCAAATCCCGCCGACATACTGGCTTACATTGGGCCTTGTATTAGCTTAGCCCATTTTGAAGTAGGTGATGAAGTAGCGGAACAGTTTGAGTTTAAAGAGCGGCGAGGTGCTCGTTGGCATGTCGATTTAAAAGCATCGAATGAAGCCCAATTACGTTCCTTAGATATTTCTCAAATAGAAATTTCTGAATTCTGTACCATCGAAAACAATGACCTTTTCTTTTCTCATCGCAAGGAAAAAGGAATCACCGGCCGCATGTTAGCCATCATAGGCTTTCGGTAGACTGAGGCAGTAGCCAATCTAAGACTTCAAGAAAATCAGCTCAAAACTAAATTATTAAAATAGATTAAAAAATATTTTAAAAGCGTAGTAATACTGCCAAAATATTTAAAATTATAAAAATTTTAATGCGATTAAATATAATTTAGAGGAAGGAATTATAGCAACTCACATTTCATTTTTCTTATTTGTCGCTCACAAAAGCTATAAAATGAGCGATAAATGATAAGGTCTTGAGCGATAAAATGATTCCCTCATCTTTTATTCTTGGATCAACTAAAGAATGCTATAGAATAGAAATCCGAATGGGCTAGATCCTTTGATGTTTAAAACGAGTCCGATTAATCGACCCTAATTTTTCGAGTTCTCCCGTAAAAACATTTGCCTTGAAATATTTTCTTTTGGCATGAATTCGTAAGCCTTCTTCCAATCCTTCTTTTTTAAATCTCCATTTTTAACGGATTGGATAAAACTCATCCAGGCAAAAGGATTGGTTAGGGACAATAAAGGACTCGCGTAAAAGGACTTATTGGCTTGAGCCGCGGTCATCATATCCGAGAAATTCCGGAAGTTGGACGCCGCACCTAAACCTGCTTGAAGTGCGTAAACGTTCAACTTAGACTGTTCTAGGTTATTGGCCAAAATGGCTCTTTGACGTTCATCTCGCAAACGCATATTGAGAAATGCTTGTTTAAATTCTTCTTCAGAAGCATGTGGAAATACCTTTACTTCGGCCAGCATCTTAGAATCTTCATCCATGGAGATGATTTTTTGTTGGACCTGCTCCACCGACTTAGGAATGATGTAATATTGTTTTTTGTAGCCTATATAAGTAAAAACAAGGCTATCTCCAGGAAAAACCAATAAATCTGCTCGGCCAAAATTATCACTTAATGCTCCTCTACCTGCCTTAGGATTATATACATAGGCCATCGGCAAAAACTCAGATCCATTATTGGCCACAATTTGTACTTGGAATAATATCGTTTTATCCTGACCCTGAGAAAACGCCTTTCCCATAGTCAGACAAAATAAAAGCGCAAAAATAAGTACGGGTCTAAACATCTTACAAATTAAATGAAATTTATATGGAGCTGAGCATTAAAATTCGTTAAACGCATATTTATGAAAATAATTTCAAAAAAGTAATGATAAAAGGAATGGATAAAAGCAATCCATCAAATCGATCTAGAAATCCTCCATGTCCAGGAATGGTATCCGCAGAATCCTTGATGTTCATACTTCGTTTAAATAAGGATTCCACTAAATCCCCATAAGTCCCAGCCACCACGATAATGAATCCAATGGAGAACCATTGCCAAGGAGCATAATTGGTGTAATACAAGGAAATAATGTAAGCGACCAACATAGCTGCGATCAAACCACCGACGCTTCCTTCCCAAGATTTTTTCGGAGAAACGCGTTCAAACAATTTAGTTTTACCGAATTTCGTTCCCGCAAAATAAGCCCCTGAATCACTCGCCCAAAGTAAAAACAAACAACCTAAAACAATTTTAGGGTCATAGGTATCATTTTGGATGAAGGCCAAAACGGTTAATAGCGCAAAGGGCAATGCCACATAAATGATGCCTAAAAAGGTATAGGCAATATTCTTAAAAGGCTTTTCATCTTTGGCTTTATAGAGTTTAATGAAAAAAATCAGCGCACATAAGGGCGAAAGAATATAATAATTATGATACCCGATTTCCCCTTTTTCAATGAAAAAAGTCAATAAATGAAGGACCACCCCGCAAAAGGTACCGTAAAAAGTGAGGGGCAAATTACCCCCAAAACTTCCCACTAATTTATAAAATTCCAATTGGGCACAAATGCCAATAAAAAGAAAAAGTGCTAAGAAAGTGTAATCGCTATAAAGCACGCAAAAGAGCAAAAATGGCACGGCAACAATGGCTGCTATCACTCGCTGCTGTAAATTACTCATCTCTTTTAAACCCATATTATTGCTTGTTTAAAATTAGGTCAGCTCGCTCAAAATCATCTTTGTGCACATACAATTCCCAGCTCCCTAAATCATAGGCGCTGAATTTTTTATTGACCACCACGGCGGGGATATTATGAATTTCTTCCAACAAACCTTTTTGGACTTCTAAATCTATCCCCGTCCTCGATTGTCCTATGATCTTCCAATCCTTCATCTTAATCCGTTTTATAGGTATATAATCGCTTCACATAAAAGGCAACTAAGGCTACTGATAATAGCGCTGACCACCAAGGAACTATGGCTCCCATCTCTTCAGGATTGATTTGAATTTGTTTTTGTTGGTATAAATAATGCATCAAAAGCGTCCAAGCGTTATTAAAAAAGTGAGCGGCAATTGGAACCCAAATGGTTCTAAACCACACATACAAATATCCAAAAAAGGCTCCTAAAAAAAGCCTCGGAAAAAACCCATAAAACTGCATGTGGATAAAGCTAAAAATCACAGCCGATACCCAAATCGCCACATGCACATTTCCAATGTAGCGCACAAAAAGCGATTGGACAATGCCCCTAAAGAAGATTTCCTCCCCTAAGGCAGCCAATCCGCCAATGACGGCGATCGCGATGGCAAAATCAGCAGGAGAAGTAAAATTCAAAAGAAATTTCGTCAATTGGGCCATTTTTTGTTCCGAAGTCTTCATCCAAGATTCCAACTCTTCAAAACCCGCTGGTAAAATTAAATTTTGATTCCACTGAATGACATATTCTAAGAAAGGCATTGAAACTAAAATGGTCAAAATAGCCCATAAAAATATTTTCCAATTCGGGGTTTCGCCCACATTTAATTCAGAGATCGAACGTTTTTCAATATAACGAAGATAGGCCCAAGAACCAATGACAAAAGTAAACAAGGCGGTAAACCATTGCAATGCCATCATGCCATGAAATGCATTTTCATATTTCTCAGGATGAACCATGAAATCCATGACCATTTTCTGAAATTGTTCTACATTGGTCGTAGGAAATCCAATAATATACACGACGGCCAAAAGGCCAAAAAACTGCCCAAAAAAGCTTCCTAATAGGAAAAATCCGAAAAGACTTAGTAATTTTGACGCAAGAGCAAACCAACGAGTCGGCCCCAAATGATAGTTTTCTTCCATAATGGTCGTAAATTTAAGCAATTTTTAAACAGAATGATCAAAATAGGTAACATCGAATTAGGAGAATTTCCTTTGCTTTTAGCGCCAATGGAGGATGTGTCGGATCCCCCATTCCGAGCCGTTTGTAAAGCAAACGGGGTTGATTTAATGTATACTGAATTTATTTCCTCTGAAGGATTAATTCGGGATGCGGCTAAGAGCGTTCAGAAATTAGATATTTTTGAATACGAAAGGCCGATTGGCATTCAATTATTTGGAAGTTCGATCGAGACCATGGCGGCCTGTACCGAGATCGCGACCCAAGCGGGACCTGATTTAATCGACATAAATTACGGTTGCCCCGTCAAACAAGTCGCCTGCAAAGGTGCCGGCGCCGCCTTATTGCAAGACATCCCCAAAATGGTGGCCATGACTTCTGCCGTAGTCAAATCAACCCATTTACCGGTCACTGTAAAGACAAGATTGGGCTGGGATGATTCCACAAAAAACATAGAAGATGTGGCAGAACGCCTTCAAGATATTGGCATTCAGGCGCTTACCGTTCACGGGCGTACTCGTGTTCAGATGTATAAGGGGGAGGCCGACTGGCGATTGATTTCAAAAGTAAAAGAGAATCCGCGCATCAAAATTCCCATTTTTGGAAATGGAGATGTTGATTCCCCGGAGAAGGCGCTGGAATATAAAAACAGATATGGCGTGGATGGCGTGATGATAGGTCGGGCCTCGATTGGTTATCCCTGGATTTTTAAAGAGATCAAACATTTTGTGGCCACTGGAAATCATTTGCCACCTCCAAGCATCCAAGAGCGTATAAACGTATGTGAAACTCATTTGGACTTTTCGATTCGTTGGAAAGGTAATCACGGGGGAATTGTGGAGATGCGTCGTCATTATGCCAATTATTTCCGTGGGATGGACCATTTTAAACCATTTAGAAGCAGGCTGGTTACCTCTATGTCCTTGGATGAAATCAAGGGTATTTTACAGGAGGTTTCTGAATTTTACCAACCTGAATTTGTTCAATAATTTTTCATGAAGTCCACTGAAACTAAGTCCCCGCTGTTTGTTTTTCTAGCGATTTTATTGCTCTCTTTAATTTGGGGCAGCTCGTTTATCTTGGTCAAAAAAAGCCTCGTTGGCTATTCGGCCATGCAAGTGGGTGCATTAAGGATCTTTTCAGCGACCGTATTTTTTATTCCGTTTTTCTGGCAACGCAGAAAACACATAGCACCTGAACAGTGGAAGCCATTGTTGTGGGCTGGATTAATGGGAAATATGCTGCCGGCATTGCTGTTTTCGTTGGCGGGCCAACATCTTTCCAGTGCACTTTCGGGCATGTTGAATGCTTTTACTCCCCTATTTGCTTTGATCATTGGCATTTTATTTTTTACTCAAAAATTCATCGTCAAACAGACCCTAGGTATTTTAATCGGCCTAATAGGCTGCATCGGCCTGCTCGTTTCTGGAAAAGGCTTTCAATTTGATTTCAATGTGCATGCGCTATGGGTGGTTCTTGCCACACTTTTGTATGGCATCAACATGCACATCGTTAAAACCAAATTGTCTAGTTTGCATCCTTTAACTTCCACCTCCGGAATTTTTATGATGATCGGGCCTATCGCCTTAGGAATCATGGTATTTTCTGGATTTTTCAGCGTGCCTGTGGACTCGAAACATCTGTGGCCATTATTGGCCGGCATCGGCTTAGGTTTTTTAGGCTCAGCCTTAGGCATGTTGTTATTTAATCAAATCATCAAGTGGACCACCGCGGTCATCGCGAGTTCGGTGACCTATTTAATTCCAATTGTGGCGGTGGGATGGGGCTTTTTCGACGGCGAAGCCATTTACTTTTCCCAAATCATGTTTATGCTGGTCTTGCTTGCGGGCATTTACGTGGTCAACAAATCCAACCTGTAGAGACACGATTATCGCGTGGCCACAAATCAGTTTATCAATTACCTGATCTAGATTATCAGTTTACTTTTCAATAGTTCATTTACCTTCGGATCATAAAAAATCATGTCATGGTCAACGAGCTATTTATTTCATATTTGTGGAAAAATCAATTATTCAATCATCAAAATTTGTTGACATCTGACGGTGATTCGGTTTCCATTATCCATCCTGGTATTGAAAATTCCAATGCGGGGGCGGATTTCCAACAAGCCAAAATCAGAATTAACGAATTGGACTGGGTAGGAACCGTGGAACTGCACATCAATGCGTCGGATTGGATTCAGCACGCACATCAAAAAGATCCATCCTACGAAAATGTTATTTTACATGTCGTGTGGAATGATGACTTAATGATCAAATATCAAAATGGCGCATCGATTCCTTCCCTCTGCTTGTCGACCCAAGTAAATCCAGAAACGATCGCGGCCTATGAAATAAAAAAATCGGTCGGCGGTTCTCAACTACTATGTGGATCGATGTTTGAGTCCGTTGATTTTGCATTAAAAGAAAAGATGTTGACAAAATGCTTACGTGAAAGGCAGGCAAAAAAAGTCAGTCAAATCCAGCAATTGCTTTTAAGCACGCAGGGTAACTGGGAGGAAACTTTTTATCAGTCACTAGCCAGGAGTTTTGGGTTTTCTGTGAATGCGGAGCCCATGTTTAGGTTGGCCCAATCGATGCCTTTAAAATTAATTTTACGGTATCGAGATCGAAATAATGGGATTGAAGCTTCCTTGTTTGGCCTAGCAGGTATGTTAGAAGAAGACATGCGAGATGAATATCAATGGGAATTACGTCGTGAATTTATACATTTAAAAAAGAAACATGATTGGCCAAGCACCTATTTAAATCATTCGGATTGGAAGTTTTTACGCATGCGGCCCCCAAATTTCCCTACAGTTCGAATCGCCCAATTTGGTGAATTGATCCGGTCTAATTGTAGTTTAATTTCACTACTATTGGAAATGCAAGATTTGAAAACGATCAAAGCACTATTTGATACTCCGCTGAATGACTATTGGCAAAAACATTATCATTTTGGCAAAAAAGGAAATGGCAGTCACTCGGTCATAGGGAAATCGGCTTTTGAATCCATTTGCATTAACACCCTGATCCCCATGCTGATTTGCTATTCAACCTACAAAAATGAATCCAAATACGCAGAAAAAGCCTTTCGTTGGATGCGAGAAATAAGGGCTGAAAATAATTTTGTTACTCGGATTTTCAACGAACATGGGCTAAAGATGAGGCATTCGGGTGATTCCCAAGGATGTATACAATGGTACCATGCATATTGCACATTAAAAAAATGTGCTCAATGTGAAGTGGGCAAACAACTAATGAAAAAGACACCGGCATAAATTTACAACGTTCTTGTTGGCCTAATTTATCAAAATGCTGAAACAATTTTCATAGTTTTGTAGTAATCCATTTATAACATTGAATGTGACATGAATAAGTCAGTAGGAAATACGGGCATTTTTTGGGCTTTATTGATCATCGGCTTTTGGTTTTTAAACCTGTATTTCGGGATTAATTTGGCACTAAATTTTTCCAATCCTTGGGTATACGTACTCATTTTACTTCAAACGCATTTATATACCGGTTTATTTATTACTTCGCACGATTCTATTCATGGGGTGGTCAGCACCAAATACCCAAAAATCAATGATACCTTGGGAAAATTTTGCACGCTGCTATTTGCTTTTAATCAATACAAAACCTTGAAAGCCAAGCACCATATGCATCATAATCATGTGAATACAGAAAAAGACCCCGATGTGCATCAAGGAAATTTCTTTATTTGGTGGTTTAAATTTATGTGGCAATACGTGACATGGCAGCAAGTTTTAGCGATGGCGATCACCTACAATATTTTAAAAATATGGTTCCCTATGTGGAATTTGATCCTTATCTGGGAACTTCCTGCTATTTTAAGCACCTTACAATTATTTTATTTTGGAACTTATTTGCCACATCGGGGTATGCATGAGGATGACAACGCCCAACAATCGAGAAGTCAATCCAAAAATCATATTTGGGCTTTTATATCCTGTTATTTTTTCGGCTATCATTATGAACACCATGCCTATCCCTATTTGCCGTGGTGGAAATTACCTTTAGCAAAAGAGAAAACCTTAGAAACTGATTAAAATAGCAGAATATTTTTTCTAAATTTGCTGAATCTTTATCCTAAAAACCTCTTCTAATGAAAGACCCAAAATACAAAAGAATTCTATTGAAACTTTCTGGAGAATCATTGTCGACAGAGACAGAGGTAATAGATCCCGTGATTCTTGGTCAATACGCGGAAGAAATAAAGCGAGTACATGATTTAGGAGTTGAAGTGGCTATTGTGATCGGCGGTGGAAACATATTTAGAGGGGCAAGTGCTGCAAAAGCAGGTATTGACCGAGTACAAGGTGATTACATGGGCATGCTTGCCACCGTAATTAATGGGATGGCCGTTCAGGCATCACTTGAAAAACAAGGATTATATACGCGAATGATGACTGCTATTAAGGTAGAGGCCGTTTGCGAACCCTTTATTCGAAGAAGGGCCATGCGCCACCTAGAAAAGGGAAGAATTGTTATTTTTGGTGCAGGAACAGGAAACCCTTATTTTACCACTGACTCTACGGCCTCATTGAGGGCGATTGAAATAGAAGCGGATGTAGTTTTAAAAGGAACTCGAGTAGATGGTGTTTATACGGCTGATCCAGAGAAAGATCCTACCGCCACCCGCTATACTCACTTAAGTTTTGCCGAGGCCATAGGCAAAGGCTTAAAAATAATGGATACAACGGCATTTACTTTATGCCAAGAAAATAAAGTTCCCATCATTGTTT